>NZ_JBFRJM010000016.1:38156-78684 GCF_041468865.1 Vibrio sp. 10N.286.52.C3
AAGGTCAGCAAGGTCAGCAAAATGATTCTTCGCAAAGCTCTCAGGATCAACAACAAAGCTCCAGTGGCAAGTCGCAAGATCAAAGCAGTAACCAAGATCAACGCGGTAGCCAAGACCAAAACTCATCTCAAGGCCAACCTGAAAATCACTCTGACTCTGAAAAGTCTAAACAAGACGACAAGCAAGCCACGCAACAAAGTAACAGTGATCAGCCGAAACAGAGTGACCAAGAAGGCGCTACACCTCAAAGTGCTAGCGCACAACAAGCTTCAAAAGAAGATGGTGAGCAAAGTAGTCAGCAAGCTGTAGCACAAACCTCAGATCAACCTCTGTCGAGCGACCCTGACATGCGAAAACTTGAGCAAGTAGAAAGCGCCCGTGACCCGAGCCAACTGCTTAAAGCGCAAATGATTTTACAAGCACGACAAAAAAGTGCTCCTAACAACCAGAACAAAAAGTGGTAACCATGCGATTTTTAAACAAGCCATTTTTATCCGTACTCCTAACATTGTTGTTGGGAGCTTTCTCGTCCTTCTCAGTATTGGCTGCAAACGCCGTGGCGAGCGTTTCACATAACAGTGTCACCAAAGATGAAGTGTTCCTTCTTAGAGTTGCAACCGATGAAAAGGTCTCCTCTGATGCTCTAGATCTAACAGCGCTCCAGCAGGACTTCTATGTCGGTACACCAAGCTTTGGCTCGTCGATGCGAATCGTCAATGGCAGCCGTTCGGTGTCAAGCGAGTGGAACATCACCCTTGCTCCACTGCGCTTAGGCCGGATACAGATCCCTAGCTTTGACATTGAAGGGGCTAAAACCAAGCCTATCACCATCAATGTCGCCGTTAATAAAGCGGCGCCAACTCAACATGACATGGCTGAGTTTCAACTTAATCTCAGCAAGAACTCACTATACCCACAAGAGACCGCAGAGCTTGATGTAAAGCTGATCATTAAAGCGGATCCAAGAAGGCTTCAAGATCCGAAAATCGCGCCACCGAGCTCTTCAGGCTTAGATGTTGAACCTATTGGGGAATCGAAGCAATTTCAAGACGTTCTCAATGGAAAGGAGGTGACGGTAGTTCAACAGTCATTCCGTATCTCGTCACAAAAAGCAGGTCAATTTAAGCTGAACGGGCCGAAGCTAACAGGAGCTGTTGTCTACTCAACCAATAACTCTAGTACAACACGTTTGTTCCAACTCGACACACCCGTTGAAACCTTAGATGTCACCGTAAAGGATGTACCAAAAGGCTACCAAGGTGAGTGGTTACCAACATCAAACTTCAAACTGATTCAACAATGGTCAGATAGCCAAGGCAATCAACTGGGAAATAGTAATGGTTTAGAAGGCGACAACCAAACCATTGAAATGGAAGCGGGTGATTCGTTAACTCGTACCATCACGATGACGGCTAGCAACTTAACGCAACACCAGCTGCCAAAACTGAATATCACCTACCCTAATTCGGTACGTGTTTATGAAGAGAAGCCGCAATTTGGCACAACTCAGTCAGGTGATTCTGTCGTTGTTTACAAGCAAGTCTTGATTCCGAAAGAGGCAGGAAACATCTCGCTTCCTGATGTGTCTCAAGCTTGGTTTAACACCGATTTGCAATCAGAACAAACCAGCAAAGCGCAGGGGCTAGAGTTAGCGGTAAAAGCAAGTGATCGCGCAGCGTCAAGCACTCCACCAGTTACTGCTACGCCCGCCCAACAAGTAAGCCCGACGGTTGTTACTGTGGATAGCCCAGGGATCTGGCCTTATCTCACCGCCCTATTTGCAGCTTTGTGGCTAATCAGCTCAGCATTGGCATTCTACTTCTGGTCACGCCGCGGTGTAACGACAAAACCAACACACACTGTTGAACGTCAATCAGATACCGCAGAAGCGCTTATTGAAGCTCTAAGAACGAAAGATGGCGTGATGACCAGAACCTTATTTGAGCAATGGAAATCTGAAAATACAGATCTAAGTGATGAGACGTTACAAACCGTTGAAGCCGAACTCACCAAGCTAAACCAAAGCCTTTATGGTGAAGCCGGTTCACCAGCCCAAACATGGAGCCCTGAGCTGGCAATCAAAACGGTGAAGAAGCCCAAGAGAGTTGCGAGTAAAAAGCATAATAGTTCGCTAGAAAATCTTTAGTCGACGCTGTTCATCAAGAACAGTAAAACACAAAGGCCGTTGATCATCTTGAGATCAACGGCCTTTATTTTAAGAAAGAGAGGCTGTGACTTTTTTACGTTTTAAGGCAGAAACAATTCGATTTCGCCCCGAGTCTTTGGCTTGATACAAGGCTTTATCTGCCTTGCCATACAACAAATCAAAATCGAACTGATGCTGATCAGAAGTTATCGATGCATACCCGACAGACGCAGTTAAATACTGACTAGTACTGCTTTCACAATGGAGGATCTTCGCCTCTTCAATGCATTTTCTGATCGACTCTGCTCGCCGCTTGGTCTCAGAGTGATGGGTGCCGATCATCAACAACATAAACTCCTCTCCGCCAATCCGGCAGAAGGTTTCTTTATCATTGTGAACATGGGCATTCAGTATCTCACCTACCGTCCTCAGAGCCGCATCCCCTTCAGTATGACCATAGACACTGTTGTACAAACCAAAGTGGTCGAGGTCGACAAGAATCAAGCCAAATGTAATTTCGTTCTGTAAGGCAAAGGCACCTTGATCGTCACCGTTCAAGTCTTCTAGAACCTGCGACAACATACGGCGGTTTCCAAGGTGCGTCAGTGGGTCTAATTTAGAAATGATATCCAATTGCTCATTCGCCAACTCTAGCTCTTGGGTACGCTTACTGACTTCTTGCTCCAATGTTTCATTGAGCTTTTTCAGTTCCTCTTGCGCCATGGTTCTTTGCAACACCTCTGCGAGGCTAGAGGCAAAGATACGAATTACTTCGCGAAGCTGTGAGGTTAAAGGACTGCGAGTTAATAGGTTATCAGCAGCGATAAACGCAATCGGCTCACCCGTATTGGTGGTGAGCATGGTCATTGCCGTCCAACCGACTCCCACAATATTGAAATCGTGATAGATAGGAACTGATTCTTCAAAGGCAACTTGATTAGGGCAAGCACGAGCTGCGGCTACAATGTCACGTTCCACCAGCTCAGAGCGATAATAGGACTCATCGACAATATCGCCTTTGATGTCAGTGCCCCAAGTACCTTGCATGTAACTGCACTTTTTGTCTGTTAGGAAAACAGCCAGTCGATCGATACCTAGATGTTGAATCGCAAAACTAACCGCGGACTTACAGACTTCACTGACGCTATCGCATCGAGACAGCTCAACCATACTCGAGTGCAACATACGTATGTTCTGCTCTTGGCGCTTGCGAATATAGATTTGAGAAAGCAAAGAGCCAAAAGACTCAAGCATCTGCTTTTGATAGTTAGTAATCGGTGAGCGATGAATGTAGTTATCCATGGCGATCCAGCCGACAGGTTTGTCGCCTTCACGCAAGATAAGCATGCCATTCCACCCCTGCCCGACCACCTTACCTTCTGTATACAGGGGCGCATTATCGATGATGACTAGATTAGTATGGTTATCAGACAGCGCTTCAATGTATTCCGCTTCAAGTTGGTGCAAATCGTATTGAGTGTGGTGTTCACTGTTGGTTTTACCCGCTTCGTCAGTGCCATAAGTGCCGCTGAAACAACGCTTTTTCATATCAAGCAACATGAAGATCGCACGATCAAACCCTAACCTGTCTCGCACAGCCTCAACCGATGCTTTATACAAAGCATCGAGTGACTCAGGGTTAGAAAGCTCAAGCGCGACCTGATGAACCAGCTTCATGTTCTCTACAAACAGCTCACGTAACTTTATCTCATCTAAGTATTGAGCTTCACGTGTGTCTCTGTGTTTGATTTCTAGCGCCGCGTTCTTTTCGGCACGAATACATTGCCAACGGGCAGCCGCGAGCTGTAACACATCAAGATCTTGGTCAAAGGTTTGATTAACCTTCTCAGCATTGCAATTTTGAACAATTAAATAAGTTCTGGAGGCAGGTGCGTTGTCGAGCATCATGATAAACGACTCCCCACCAAGCACTTTCATGTGTTCCCACTTGCAGGTGTTGATAGCCATTGGCAAAACCCCGTCTGCGGTATCAAACTGTGAAACCCAAGGCCAAAATGTAGAGGGGTAATACTCAAGAGAGGTTAATTCGCCATGACAAAACAGCGGCAACGAATCGCTTTCCGGTATCGGCTCAGCAAATATCCCTATCCCTTTTGGAGCAAGCATTTTAGCCAAGTACTCAAAAAGAGACTCTGCCAATAAACGGTGATCGCGCGTAGCAGATATTTGTTTTGCAAAGGCTTTTACAGGCACAGCTTCCGTCCATTGGCTATTGAGAATACAGCAAAAATACAGAAGCCTTGATATGCAATCAATGTAACTAAAAATGAGATGTTAAGCGGGTCGCAATTTCACTTTTTACATTATCACAAGCATGAGAAGGACTACAAAAATGGGATTTCCTGCCCAAATTTTCATCGACATTGAGGCTTTTTTAAAGGCATAAAAAAGCCCCACATAAAGTGGGGCAAAACTTCCATCGCTTATAGTTATAGTGATAATTCTGTCGATCTATTCGATTATCTAACCTGCGTATCAGTTAGCGTGCTGGTTTTGCTAATAGGCCAAACACAGCACTTAAATAATCAATTAACCAAAGTCACCGTTTACGTAACCTTTAGTACGATCATCTTTTGGTTCGCTGAAGATAACACTCGTTTCGTTGTGCTCTACAAGCTCTCCCATTAGGAAGAAAGCAGTACGGTCTGAGATACGACGCGCTTGCTGCATTGAGTGCGTTACGATAACGATAGTGAAGTCTTTCTTCAGGTCTTCCATCAATTCTTCAATCTTGTGCGTCGCGATTGGGTCAAGAGCCGATGTAGGTTCATCCATCAGGATTACATCTGGTTCCATTGCAATGGTACGTGCGATACATAGACGCTGTTGTTGACCACCAGACAGACCAAATGCATGCGCTTTAAGACGGTCTTTTACTTCATCCCACAGTGCAGCACTGCGTAGCGAGCGCTCAACCACTTCATCGATGTGTTTTTTGTCTTTGATACCTTGAGCACGTAGGCCGTATGCCACGTTCTCGTAGATGCTCATTGGGAACGGGTTTGGCTTTTGGAATACCATGCCTACGCGGATACGTAGGTCAGCGACATCGATATTACCGTAGATGTCAGTGCCATCCATATCCAGCTTACCCTTAATCGTAACGCCTTCAATTAGGTCATTCATGCGGTTCAAACAACGCAATAGTGTTGATTTACCACAGCCAGACGGGCCAATCAGAGCAGTAACCTGGCGAGTTGGAATTGGCAGGTTGATAGATTTAAGCGCTTGGTTGTCGCCGTAAAACAGATCTAGGTTCTCAATATCAAATTTATTCATGTTCGTAATCTCTAAATTCTTAAATTCGTGTCTAACTTGATGCTTTCTTTATCACGGGGGCTCGCTTTATTTATGAGCCAGCTAATGAGCTTAGTAAGTTGCCGTGTTGAAGCGTCTCGCAATCAGTTTTGTAACCATGTTGATCAAGAGAACCAGTACGATTAGGACTGTCGCCGTGCCGTAGGCTTGGTTCCACTCATCGATAGTAAATAGCTCTGTTGTCAGCTTATATAGGTGAACCGTTAGTGTACGGCCAGAATCGAATACCGACTCAGGAACACGTGCCACCATACCTGCTGTTAAAAATACAGGTGCTGATTCGCCAATTACACGACCAATACTAAGAATGACCGAAGTTAAGATACCTGGCATTGCGCTTGGTAAGATCAAACGCCAGATAGTGTAGATTTTTGAAGCGCCAAGGCCGTATGAGCCTTCGCGGTAAGTTTGTGGCACTGCCATCAATGCTTCTTCTGTAGTACGAATGATTACAGGAAGAATCAGGATACTTAGCGTTAGTGCACCCGACAGAATCGAGAAGCCAAGACCAAGAATCGAAACAAAGAAGGTCATACCGAACAGACCAAAGATGATCGATGGGATACCAGCTAACGACTCAGTACAGAATCGAATCACTTTCACCAATCGGCTACCTACTTTCGCATATTCAGTTAAGTATATCGCCGTCATGATGCCCAGTGGCGCGGCTACCGCAATCGATGCGATTACCATGTAGATCGTGGCAATGATCATTGGGAAAATACCACGTTCTTCACCAGTACGAGTGTAATCGTCAGTGATGAAGTTCCAATCTACGTATTGCAGACCGTTCGATAGGATGTACCAAATAATCCAGAATAAGAAACCAACGGTTACAGCTGCAGCTGCCCAGATAAAACCTTTTAGGATGTTATCTTTGGTTTGACGTGCTTGTTTTAGTTTTACGCGATCCATATTACTTATCCTCGCCTACTTCGCTTTTTCACGGTTAAGATAAAGTAGAGCACCATTTAACATCATGATGAACACTAGAAGTACAACACCTGTTGCGTACAGTGCGTTAGCGTGAACGCCACTTGCGTAAGACATTTCAATTGCAATGTTTGCTGTTAGCGTACGAGCAGAGTCCAAAATGCCTTCTGGCATTGCTGGCGCGTTACCCATAACCATGATGATTGCCATCGTTTCGCCAAGTGCGCGGCCGATACCCAAAATCACACCAGTCATAATGCCTGAACGTGCAGCAGGAACGAGTAGCTTAAAAATCGTGTAGATTTTCGAAGCACCCAGTGCAAGTGAACCTTCTTTGTATGTACGAGGTACCGCACGAATCGAAGTTTCAGAAACCGTGATAACGGTAGGAAGAATCATGATACCCAGAACAATGATACCCGCCAGGATAGTGTTACCCGCTGGTACTTGGAAAACGTTTTGAATCATTGGAACGATAATTACTAGACCGAAGAAGCCGTAAACTACCGACGGGATACCCGCTAGAAGCTCAACTGCTGGTCGAATAATATCTGCAAGACGCTTTGGAGCAATCTCAGCAATAAAAATAGCGGTTAATACACCAACTGGCACACCAACAACTACAGCTCCAAGTGTCGAAACAATCGATGCAACAATCATGGTTGCAACACCGAATAGAGCTGGAGGTAACCAGTCAACACCCAGAACGACGCCAGAAACACCGGCCTCTTGGAATGCAGGGATACTCTCTGCAACGATAAAGTAAGCGATAACGGCTAGTGATACGATGCCGATTACAGCACTCGATAAGAACAAGCCGTGGAAGATTCTTTCTCTCCAGTCGATGCGCTTCTTAGCACGTAGACTTGGCTTGTTGATTTGAGTCGCTTCAGTATTCATAAGCTTTTCATTATTTGCGATGGTCATATATAAAATCTCAAACTTTGTGGCTCAATAAGAGCTCGAAATAAACAAAGTTGAAAGAAAAGGCTCAGCCTAAAGCAGGCTGAGCAATAATTAAGATTGAGTCAGTTAAGATTAGTTAACTGTGATGTAGCCTTTCTTACCAGCGATAGCTTGAGCTTCATCTGCAACCATCCAATCTAGGAATTGTTGAGTTTCAGCTGTTGGAGCGCCTGCTTTGTAAAGAACTAGGAATGGACGAGCAACTTTGTAAGAACCGTTCTTAACGTTGTCTACAGTCGCAGCAGCGCCGTCGATAGTTAGAGCTTGAACAGATTCGTCAACTGTACCTAGAGAGATAAAGCCGATAGCGTATGGGTTGCTTGCTACAGAAACTTTAAGTGCGCCGTTACCGTTTGCAACTTGTGCACGTTGAGAGATAGCCGATACTTTCTTATCGCCAATCTTCTTCTTAAGCTTCATGATGTCTTCGAATGCACCACGTGTACCTGATGCAGTATCACGAGTGATTGCTACGATTGGTTTATCAGCGCCGCCGACATCTTTCCAGTTAGTGATGTCGCCTTTGTAGATTGAAGTGATTTGCTCAGCTGTAAGAGCAGATACTTCGTTATTTGGGTTTACAACAACTGCGATCCCGTCACGAGCGATAACTAGCTCTTTCAGGTCAGCTGATTTTTCTTCTTCTTTTAGGTCACGAGAAGAGATACCAAGGTCAGCACTTCCATTTTTTGCTGCTTTGATGCCTGCAGAAGAACCTGGTGCTTGAATTTCGATGAACACTGGCTCGCCTTTATTCATGTAGGTTTCTGCAAAAACTTCAACCAGTGGAGAAGCACTGTTAGAGCCAACTACAGAGATAGTTTCTTTAGCTGAAGCTGTATTCACTGTTAGAGCGCCTAGTAGTGCGATTGCACCGATAACTGTCTTTTTCATCACAAATTTCCTTTAGTGGCGTTATTGCCGTAATGTTTTGCTTGAACGAGGCCTACTTTAGAATCCGAATGTGACAGTTGTGTTTCACTTAATTGAAGCCTATATGACAACTACAAATTAATGGCTAATTTCTCTCCTACTCGATGAATTGATAGTCGCGCACCCATCAGATGCAGTTAGTGAATGCAGGTCTCACCATCGTTTGAGCACCAAAAAGCTAGATTTCCTTCCCTATTTATATCGAACACTAACCAATATATTTCTCTATTTATCAATCAAGTAGCCCTAACACGATGGATAAAAAGATCCACCTTTATCGCCATTTAGAACAATAAACAACCATCTATATCAAATACCTATCGCATATAACGAAATCAAAGCCTTTACTGATTGAATTGTCAGTCTCATTAGTTAGAATCGCCAACTAATTCTAATAATAATAATTCTCATCTTTTTATTTTATTCAAAGAAGGACATTACATGCGCCAACTTCTCAGTGGCTTATCAATCAAAATACAAATTCTTATACCCGTACTATTTTCCGTTGTCTTACTTTTAGCCGGTGTCATTATCGGTGGTGAAAAACTAGAAAGTGCATTCAAAGATGTGTCAGTAGCAACCGACCAGTTAATCTTACATAAAGAAGAACTTAGCGAAATCGTCGACAACAGCTATGGCATGCGCATCAAAGCGATTTACAGTCTATTCAATGCTGATGACGTAAAAACATTGGTTGAAACACTAAACCAAAAACGCGATCAGAATACTCGCCTACTGAATTCATTAGACACAGTGCCAGGCATGCAAGATGAAGTGGCCGCGATGAACAAAGCGATGAATCACTATGTCGATTTTTCTCGCACCACCATGCTTCCTCTATTAAGAGCGAAACACGGCGATACATCACTCTCTTCAGATTTTGAAAACCGCTACCAGATCGCAATCGACCAATACCGACACGCGGGTAATGACATGGTGCAAGCGATCAATACTCTGTCTAAAAAGCTGAACTTGCTTGCCACTCAAGAGGTCGACATCAACGGCCAGCAACACGCTAGCACGCTGACTACTGCGACCATTGCACTGTTGGTGATCCTGTCTGTAGCTCTAATTATCAGTTGGACGCTGGCTGGTATCATTGTTAAGCCGATCAGCAACATTCAAGAAACGATGCGGGAAGTAGCAAAAGGTAACTTGTTAGTTAAAGCAGAAGAGTATGGCGACAACGAAATCTCACGCCTAGCGCAAGACGTAAACCAGTCTGTTGAACAGCTGCGTGACACGGTAAGCTCGCTGTCTCGAATCAGTATCGAAGTGGCTTCAGCGTCGACAGAGCTAGCGGCTGTAATGACACAGTCCAGCGTTAACTCAGACCAAGAGAAGCAAGAGGTGGAGCAAGTTGCTTCTGCTGTGAACCAATTGGAAAGCACAGCAGCACACGTTAATGAGAACGCAGTACAAGCCGACTCAGCGTCTAAGCAAGCTGACGAAATGGCGACACACAGCATGAGCTTGTTTAATGAAAGCAACAAAGCTAACGAACAGATGGCGATTCAGCTAAGCGAAGCTGCAAATGTTGTGGGCACGCTAAAAGAGCACTCTGAACAGATTGGTAAAGTGATTGAGGTAATTCAAAGTATCTCTGAACAAACTAACCTGCTGGCGCTTAACGCAGCAATCGAAGCCGCTCGTGCAGGTGAAAGCGGTCGTGGTTTCGCAGTGGTTGCTGATGAAGTTCGAATGCTAGCGGCACGTACACAAGATTCAACCAAAGAGATCCAAACCATCATAGAAGGTTTGCAGGTTCAATCCGGTAACGCGAATGAAAGCATGAGCAGCTCATTATCTATGCTGGAACACAACCAAACTCTTGCAGGTGAAGTAAGCGCGGCGCTTTCAGGCATTGCTAACTCGGTAACGGACATGACTGAGATTAACACTCAGGTTGCCTCTGCCGCCGAAGAGCAAAGCCAAGTAACCTCAGACATCAACCGTAACATCTCAAACATCTACAGCCTAGTAAGCCAAAACGTTACCGGCATTACTCAAGCCGCTGCAGCAAGCCACGAGCTTTCTAACCTAGCAGAACAACAGAAGCAGCAGTTGGATTACTTTAAGGTATAGGCTTCAAGGTACGAAGTTCAAGGCAAACAGATTCAGGCTGTATGCTCTTTAGAACTCGCCGATAAACAAAAAGCCAGCCATCATGGCTGGTTTTTCGCTTTTAGACACTACTGGCGAGATTCAGCCGCTCGAATTCTTTCAATCGCTTCTACCCTTCTAAGCTGTTCTGGTAGGAAATGTTCAGTCCTAAGTTGCGCAATCTTCTCTTGTTGTTCGGTTTTTGATAGGAATGAATCTTTCAAGACATCATTTCGTTCTGCGAAGTAGACCTCTAACGAGTCTTCAAAGGCCGCTCTTTGTTTATCAAGTGCTTCAAGTCTCTGGGTTGCTTCTTCACCGACAAGTTCGCTTCTCTTTAAGTATTTACCCTGTTCATCGAGACCTTCAGAGCTAGAGAGCTGTTGGAGTAACACCTGATTCTGGTGACTCGACTGAACATAATCAGGTTGCTCAGATAGATAGGATTCGAGTCTTTGTTGGTATTCTTCATCCTCTAATCCCTCCTGTTTCAGAAGTAACTTTTCTAAGGCGATTTCTCTCATTCTGTTGTCGTGCGTAAACAGAATACTTATCTCGCTCTCACTGAAAAACTGAGCTTGGAGGTCAAGGAGCGCTTGATTGAGTGCACGTAGATCATCAGCGGAAATGGATGTGGTACCGAACTGCACGTCCAACGATGTCAGTGCCGACTTATACTCAAGATATTTGGCAAACAGTGCTTCATCAACCACGGTTGTTGATGCTTGTTCGTGGTGTTTCGCCACGTTGTCTCGAATATCTTCAAGGGTTAATTCTGCATTACCTGACACGAAATATTCCATCATGTCTTTTGCTGATGCGTTATCGATGTCGGTATCTTGCTGAGAGGTGACTTTCAATGAGGAGACGCGTTGTTCGTCGTCAGTATGTGTATCTTGATTATTTAGATATAAAAAGACCGCCGCTGTGCTCATCAGGGCTATCGTGGTTATCGACAAAATGGCGGTCTTTTTCATCATACTTCCCTTGTTTTCTTGTTAAACGGCTTTGCAGACTACAAGCCAGCCAACTTCAATCGATTGGCATGCTGACGATATAGAGTTACAGGATCTGTCTCAAACAAGTGGTGAATTCCCAATAACCCATTAATCTCATCTAGGTGGTTCATTTTGTAATCATCACCAATCACTTTGCCCAAATGCGCGCTGCATGCTCCTACTAAGCCATCATT
Organism: Vibrio sp. 10N.286.52.C3; assembly: GCF_041468865.1. NCBI lineage: Bacteria > Pseudomonadati > Pseudomonadota > Gammaproteobacteria > Vibrionales > Vibrionaceae > Vibrio > Vibrio sp. 10N.286.52.C3. Next base: position 49,769 of record NZ_JBFRJM010000016.1, read on the forward strand.
AGGTTCGTTGAAGGCTAAGCCTAGGATTGTCATCGCTCCGTCGGTAGGATCAAGAAGGTTGGTAAAAGTGGAAGACCCTGTCCATGAATAGTAATAAACGCCGTTACTTGCTTGCCACTCACCATCGCCACACTCAGACGTCGGAACGCCCTCAGGGTAAAACTGGTTGAAGGCTAGCGAGCCTTCTGTGGTCAATGCTTCAAGAGAAGCGAGGCCGTCTTGGTCGAGATCCGTTCCACCAGATAAAAGGTTAATCAGTGTCGTTAATCCACCTGCTAATTTAACCGCGATACCTTCTGTGACAGAGCCTTCAGATACGTTCCCTCGAACGAGATCAGCGACCTTAGAACCTTTATGCACACCGCCAATACTGGTCACTGAAGCAACAAGATCAGGTCGAACTGACGCAACATAACGAGCCGTAGGCCCACCGTGGCTATGACCAACCAGATTCACCTTACTTGCTCCTGTTGCAGCTAACAGCGTTTCAACTTGGCTGAGTAACTGTTCACCACGGACCTCTGAACTGTTGGTTGCAGAGACCTGAGCGACATATACGTTCGCGCCATCTTTGGTTAGGGATTCAGGTACGCCATAGAAATAGTCAACGCCCGCTAATGTATCGAAACCAAACAGACCATGTACCAACATAATCGGGTATTTCGTTTCAGTGTATCCGCTGGCTTCTAATGCTGATGCGCTCGTTCCGGCATATACGCCAAAACTGGATAGGCAGGCTATCGTCCAAATTAATATCTTTTTCAATGCTCTTTCCTTAAACAGATTAGACCTCTGATGAGTAAAAGAACCGTAGATGATGATTTTATAAAACAGAAAGTAACGACTTCATATTTGTGATGGCGAACTTGAATTAAACAGGTGCGATGAACATCAGGCAAACAGAATCAGGAGAACAAAACATAAGCAATTGATTAAATTAACATTTAACTAAGGTTGATGAGATTGTTCTTTCAATATCCCGACTCAAATATCAATTCAACATTCTCAATAAACCAAAATTATTCGACAAATAACCGTTTGGAAACAGGTATTTTTCAACCAAAACTCGTTGATAACTTGATGCTTATTCCATTAACGACACACCACAACCCTGAATATATTGACGCTAATTATTGATTTTAGATATAGGTCGTACCAGTTATTTACTTATCCACTTATCCACTTATCAAGCAACAGCGTTTCTGTTTGGCTCATCTAAATATAAAAGAGAATACAGTGATGAAAAATACGGCTTTAATACTCACGTTAGCCCTGCCTTTTGGCGCTTATGCCGCTGAAGACTCAATACCAACACCTGAATCGATTACATCTGCACAAGTACTCAGCACACAAGATTCAGAAACCTACTCTTACGTCCGATGTTGGTATCGCACAGATGCCTCTCATGACTCAGCCGCTACCGATTGGAAATGGGCGAAAAAAGAAAACGGGGACTACTACACGATCAACGGATATTGGTGGTCTTCCGTTTCATTCAAAAACATGTTCTACAGCGATGCCCCGCAATCGGAAATTAAACAACGTTGCGAACAGACGCTCGACATCCAACATGACGCCGCTGACATCACCTACTTTGCCGCAGATAATCGCTTCTCTTACAACCACTCAATCTGGACCAACGACAACGCTTTTCAAGCCAGTAGCATCAATCGTATTGTCACCTTTGGTGATAGCCTGTCCGACACTGGTAATCTATTTAATGGCTCACAATGGGTTTTTCCGAACGCAGATTCGTGGTTTTTAGGGCACTTTTCGAATGGTTTAGTCTGGACGGAGTATTTAGCAAAAGCGAAAGATGTCCCTCTGTATAACTGGGCTGTGGGTGGCGCCGCAGGTACCAACCAATACGTGGCATTGACTGGTGTTTATGATCAAGTCACCTCTTATCTGACCTACATGAAAGTCGCCAAAAACTATCGTCCGGAAAACTCACTGTTTACTTTAGAGTTTGGCCTCAATGACTTCATGAATTACAACCGAGAAGTCGCCGATGTAAAGGCTGACTTTAGCAGCGCGCTGATCCGCTTAACAGAATCTGGTGCGAACAATATCCTGCTGTTCACCTTACCCGATGCAACCAAAGCCCCTCAATTCAAATACTCTACCGAACAAGAGATAATAAAAGTTCGTGGCAAGATCTTAGAATTCAACCAGTTCATCAAAGCTCAAGCCGAGTATTACCAAGGTATGGGGAAAAACGTGGTGTTGTTCGATGCAAGTGCGTTGTTCGCCAGCATTACCGATAACCCAGAACAACATGGCTTTCGAAACGCGAGTGATGCTTGTCTTAATATCAATCGAAGCTCAGCCGCGGACTACTTGCGAAGCCACAGCTTAACCAATGACTGTGCCACCTATGGTTCAGACAGTTATGTATTTTGGGGCGTGACACACCCAACTACAGCTACTCATAAATACATTGCCGACCACATCTTGGCGTATTCGTTCTCGACGTTCAATTTCTAACTAAATATCGAAAAGTAATGGCTGAGCCAAGGTCGAGATACAAAAAAACCGCCTAATATTGGCGGTTTTTATTTATGTCAGTTTTACTAGCAAACGCTTTAAAACTGGCTGGTGATTACTCGTCGTCCACTTTTGGTGCGACTTTCTTCTTAGGGATAAACACGGTATCACCCACGGCCACATTTTGGTGGAAGCTCTTATCGCGCTTAACTGGTTTCTTCGGCGTTTTCTTCGCTTGAGTGTTGGTCTTCTTCTTAGCAGGACCGCCTTTAGCAAACGCAGGTTTACGTGGCTTAATGCCTTTGAATTTACCTTTTAGGCCTTCAAGTACAGAGAAGGTCAAATCTTGTTGAAGGTAAAGTTCAACACGCTTGAAGCTGTCCCAGTCTTTTGGACCAACCAAAGAAATCGCATCGCCTTTGTTACCCGCACGGCCAGTACGACCTACACGGTGCACGTACTCTTCCGTATGCTTAGGCATATCAAAGTTGATAACGTGGCTCACGTTTGGAATATCAATACCACGTGAAGCAACATCGGTAGTTACCAAGATCTTGTAAACCGCACGCTCGAACTGGCTCATAATAGCATTACGTTGCGTTTGGTTTAGGTTACCACTCAGTGCTACCGCTTTAAGCTTCTTCTCGTTCAACTTATCTGTTAAACGGTCAGTATCAGCGCGTGTTGCTGTGAAGATCATTACCTGACGGTATTCAGCTTCTTCCAGTACACGGTCTAAAATCGCTTCTTTGTGATCTAGGTGATCACATAAGTAGAATTTCTGTGTGATATCTAAGTGTTGCTCGTTAGAAACACCAACAGAGATACGCTTAGGTGCGTCTAGCATTTCATTTGCAATGCCATTTACTTCAGCGTGATCTAACGTTGCAGAGAACATCAACGTTTGACGACGACGGTGTTTAGCTGCATTGGCAATGCGACGAAGTTCTGGAGCGAAACCCAGATCAAGCATACGGTCCGCTTCATCAAGGATTAGCGTTTCAACACCATCTAGGAACAATGAACGATGTTCTAGGTGGTCAGCAAGACGGCCTGGAGTCGCAACGATAAAACGAGGGTACTTACGCAGTGCTTTAACTTGGTCGTTAAAGTTCTCACCACCTAAGATAAGCGCCGCTTCATAAGACAGACCACCAAGCATGCTACGCAGTTCGCCGTAAACTTGCTTCGCTAGCTCACGAGTAGGAGCCAAAATTACACCACGAGGATCTTTAGCAGAAAACGCTTTTGTTTTTAATGCTTTATGTATCATTGGCAACACAAACGCCAATGTTTTTCCTGATCCCGTTTTTGATGAAGCCAATAGATCCTTACCAGCAATAGCAACAGGGATCGCTTTTGATTGGATCTCTGTCGCCTTCTTGAAGTCGTAATGTTTTAAGTTCTTCAGTAAGCGGTTATCTAAGCCTAAATCTTTAAAGTGCAAAGGACTCTCCAGTCATGATGGTATTGAATAAAATTAATTTAACGTGACATGATACCGCGAAAGTACTTTATAAGGATAGAGATCACAGTAAATTTATCCCTTTATCTATCTTTAGCTAGAACATTATATGCATTGCTAGCAAAGGGGTGGCCCTACAAAAACACCTTCAAGTCGTCTCTAAATCCTTCATCTCATAAATGAGACATAACGTGATACTTAGCTAATTACCTCAAAAATTTAGCAATTTCTTTAGTTATTGTTTTTGCAGTTAAAAAATTAGTCGCTACAATCATTAATGAAGCGACTATATGATAAAGAATGTATAGCGCATCTTTTGATGATAAATAAGCAAGGAGTTCTTATGAATAAGACGTTAATCGCAGCTGCAGCATCAGTTTTCATTCTAGCCGGTTGTTCTTCAGAGCCAGAAGAAGCTGCAGTGTCAGAAATGGATCAACTAACTAACCAAGTGGCTCAGCTTACAAGCGAAGTTGAAGCACTTAAGAGTGACAAAGCAGCCGCAGAAATGAAGGCTCAAGAAGCAGAAGCAGCCGCTATGGCAGCGAAAGAAGAAGCGGATCGTGCTAACGACCGTATCGATAACATCGCTGAGTCTTACACTAAGTAGTTTGAGATCTAATCGCGATTAAGCTGTAGATTAAATAAGTCGCAAAAAGCAGTATATAGACAGCACCACTTCTTAACGAATGTGGTGCTTTTTTTGGGGCGATACTAATTCGAGTAGAAGGTACTAATGCGAGTAGAAAAAGGAAAAGCCCCCCTGTTACAGAAGAGGCCATCGAATTAAAACTCAATCACAGGTGGTGCTATCTCTACAGGCACGCCGTTTTGAGCAAAGATAACCGCTTTCGCCTTTGAATTTGGCAGTTCTGCGTCTTCAAGCCACCATTTTAGTTCCACAGGGATCTGTAATGATTTCTTTGAGCCGTCACTTCGAGTTAATGGTTCGTGCGCTTCAACAAACACACTTCTATCTGGCTCTAACGACACCTTAATCGGCTCATTGATAATAGTGACCTGTTCACCACGGTTCACTTGCTCAAATAACCACTCAATATCTTTAGGTTCCATTCGGATACAACCAGAGCTAACTCGTAAACCTATTCCGAAGTCTTTGTTAGTACCATGGATCAAATAGTCGCCAGCGCCATAAGCAAGCCTCAAAGCGTACTCACCCAATGGATTTTCCGGCCCAGCGGGAACCACTCTCGGTAATTCAATGCCTTTTTCAAGATACTCTTTGCGGATTGAATTTGGTGGCGTCCATGTTGGATTCGGTCTTTTTTGGCTTATCTTGGTGATCATCTCGGGAGTATCGCGCCCCACTCGACCGATACCGACAGGGAAAACATGCACCTGATTTTTCTCAGGCTCAAAGTAATACAACCTTAACTCAGCAAGATTGATGACGATCCCCTTTCTTGGAGTATCAGGTAGAATCAAGCGGCTTGGAATGCTTAACACATAGCCTTCGGCAGGGAGAAAAGGATCCACCCCTTTGTTGGCTGCCATTAAAGAGAGAAAACCAATATCGTATTGCTTGGCAATGATGGCCAAGGTTTCGCCCGCCGCCACTTCGTGCTGCTGGATTCTGCCCACAATGCGGCTTTCTGTTGGTGGCAATTCAAAGGTTGCAGCAGACACCCACGATGAAGCTATCCCGCTGGCAAGCAAAGTAGTTCTTACAACAAGCGACACCGCCCTGTGAAGTCGTGTTTTCATTGACGGTAAAGGCGTCGAGTTAGCGCAATGCGACATACAAATCCTTGGTTTGTCTTTTATCAAAGTTTAGATTATCTCTGATCAAACGTCTCTACAACGTATTGTTGTCTCGAAACTGATAGGCAACAAGTTTATATGTAAGCCTTTTCCTCTCATTCGCTTGCAATTAACCCATACAAAATCGATTGCCTTTACGCTTTCAACAGATTTGGTTATCAATATTAATAAAACTATAATGACGGACCTATTTTGTGACTAAAGTCTCATGGAGCCACGTTCTAACTCGCTAATATTGCCTCAACAAAACGAATTCAATTCAACAGAATCGGTAATTGATTAAATCCTGTTCCTATAATTACCGTTTAAACTTTGGAGAACGACCATGGCTACACCTCATATTAATGCTCAAGCTGGTGATTTCGCAGAAACAGTACTTATGCCGGGCGACCCGCTTCGCGCAAAATACATTGCAGAAACATTCCTTGATGACGTGAAGCAAGTTTGTGACGTTCGCAACATGTTTGGCTACACAGGCACTTACAAAGGTAAGAAAGTTTCTGTAATGGGCCACGGTATGGGTATCCCATCATGCTGCATCTACGTACACGAGCTAATCGCTGAGTTCGGCGTGAAAAACGTAATTCGCGTAGGTAGCTGTGGCGCAGTACGTGACGACGTTAAACTAATGGACGTTGTTATCGGCATGGGTGCATCTACTGACTCAAAAGTAAACCGTATTCGTTTCAACAACCACGACTTCGCTGCTATCGCTGATTTCGGTCTTCTAGAAGAAGCAGTAAACCAAGCACGTGCACAAGAAGTTCCAGTTAAAGTTGGTAACGTATTCTCTGCAGACCTTTTCTACACTCCAGAAGCTGACCTTTTTGAAAAAATGGAAAAGCTAGGCATCCTAGGTGTTGATATGGAAGCGGCTGGTATCTACGGCGTTGCTGCAGACCTTGGTGCTAAAGCACTAACTATCCTAACAGTATCTGACCACATCATCCGTGGTGAAAAACTAAGTTCTGAAGAGCGTCAAAAGTCTTTCAACGACATGATGAAAGTTGCTCTAGAGACAGCAATCAACATCTAACGATTTGATAAAAGATACATTGAAAAGCGTTACCCCGCAGCCAGGCTCGCTTGGCTGCTCAAATAATCCCGAGGGGGAGATCGTGTCTAACGACAAGCTGCCAAAAGATGCGGATGGTTTGCAACTCAACTTTTGTAAAACATTGGCGTGTGACAACTTTGGCTTGAGCGATGCAAAACGGTATGTTTTGCAACACGCGAACCCTAAGCGTCCAGCGATGGTTTGTCGTGAATGTGGAGCTTTCCCCCCCTTACTTAACAATCGTGAAGTGTTAAGCGAACTTCATCGCCTAAGACAACTTCACAGCGACGGGCTTCCTGCTTGTCGTAATGATGATTGCGATAACTTCGGCTTATCAGTTCATACCCACAAACATCTTTATCATGCCTTCGGCTACAGTGGCGACAGGCAGCGTTATCGATGTAAAGACTGCCAATCAACCTTCGTTGATAAATGGTCTGGGTCCAACAAAAAACTCCAATTTCAAGAGAACCTCATGGGCTTACTGTTCATGGGCTATTCCGTACGTGAAATCTGCCGAAAATTAGAGATAAACCCAAAGACTTTCTATGATCATGTTGACCATATCGCGAGCCGTTGTCGTCGTAAATTAGCGATGATCGATGCACGATGGGTTAACCATGCGAAAGATTACGAGTTCGCATCTCACTACCAGCGTCTGCAACCACAAAGTAACAACGGTGTGGTGTGGATAGCGACGGGCGAGGCGCATTCTGGCTATATACTTTGCCAACACGTAAACTACTCTCAAAATGAAGAACCATCAGGAAACGTCGACCATAACCCTTATGATGATGTGGCACGATTTGTATCCAAAGAGCACTCTTCAGAAGCAAATCTCGAACTGCCTCAGCCCTCTGACAAACTAAAAGAGCGCATTGAACAGCAGTACCAAGTGATTCTTGCGAGAGGTAACGTTGAGGACCCTATGGGTAACCTCACCACATTTAGCTACCCTTCAAAGGGTGCACTCATTCGACCGCCTTATACCTCTTATGCTCACTTCTTACATGTGTTGGATATGTGTAACGAAGACAAGCATGTAGCCATCTATATGCCACAAGATCCATTACTAAGATCTGCCGCTTTAAGCGTATGTTTGCCGCGCATTCAGAGTCAAAATATTGACCTTATGTATGTCGAAGAAGATTCTGGCTGGCAAGACGATCAAAGTTTTGAAAAGATCGACATCGTTCACATGAGTTGGTGGCGAGATCGTTGGGCTATTGCGAATCAGGGTGATAACCAGAAAGGTATCTGCTACCTAACCGGTAACAATCCAGAACCAAAACAGTGGTTTAACACGGCCTCAATTCAACAAACTAAGTTCTATCAACAGCGCTTTCAGCTGTTATTTGATAGCTTTATTAATGAGCCCAGACGTAAGCTTCGTCCTGGGGGCATTCTTCCATTGCTCGACATATTTAGAGCTTGGCACAATCTGTGCTACCAAGATAAGCAAGGGCTCACGGCAGCACAACGCTTAGGCGTAGCGGAGCTGCCATTAACTCTAAAGCAACTACTTTCATAGCAACAAAGCCTCTAGGTAATTATTCGGGAACTCATTGATTTTAAAGCGACAATATGAGGTAACACCCATAATTAGAAAAGATCGATGTTCCTTTGACGCTCTACGAAAGATAATTGGTGCTTATCTCAAATTACACTCTTATAATGATTGTGTTATCAATATGTTCGATAATCATGGATGTAAGTCTTGGACAAAAATCAGTACCTTCTTGAAACAGAATTAGAAAAACTCAAAACTCGTGTCGACTCTGAGCCATCGGTGATCCTAGAGATTGCCCAACAGTGCCTAGTCCGATCAGAGCAAGTTCTGTTTGAAGAGGGTGCCATCCAGTCATTAATGTTAATGGCAAGATGTAGCTGGAACCTGATGGATTACCAAAAAGGTTTAAAATACATCAAGGAAGCCTACAAGCGCCAAAGCCGATTAGATACCGATCTTTTTCTCCCTGAAATCCTCCATTTACACGCGCTCCAGTTCTGGGGACAAGCCAAGTACTATTCCGCCCAACAGTTCTGGATCAATGCTTTAGAGCAGTCCGCGTTGGTTGATGAAGTCGAAATTCAAATTGAATGCCTCATTGGCCTTGGCAATATTTGGCGGATGACCCACGAATATAAACTTGCACGTTCTACCCACCAGCTTGCCGTTAAAGTTGCTAACAACAGCCGCATTGGTTGGTTAGAGGGTAAAGCCAGAATACTGCTTGCGTGGGATTACTACCTGCTCAACAACTATGTTGAAATGCTGTCGGTATTGGACGGTGCAGAAGAAGCATTAAAAGACCATAAAGATAACACTTGGCATGCAGAGGTATGGGACTTTCGAGGCCTTGCCCTACTTGGTCTTGAACGCTTAGATGACGCGGAGCGCGCCACGGCCAAAGCGCACAATCTGGCAGTTGAACACAACCTAGTTTGGATGAAGGCGCACTCATACATCAGCCGAGCTAGATTGGAGCTCCTGAGAAAAAGACCAGAACAAGCGGCGGAATTACTGAGGCTCGCAGAACAATCCGCAAACGAGTTCGATAATGGCGAGTTGCTGAGCCAAATCTGTTACCAACAATCCTTGGTGGCGGAAGAAAACCAAGACTTCCAAGCCGCGCTCGTCGCCTTTAAAAAGTACCGTCAATATTCTATCGGCATGCTCAAAGAGCAAACGACACGTGTCGGTTTGGACAAAGCACGCAGTTCAAAACGCCAACTTGAACAGAGAGCACGAAAACTGATTAATCGTATTCGCGGTCAGCACGAGTACGATCCTGAGAAGCACCTCTCTTACGTTGTCTCTGAAACCTTTTGGTGGGAAAAGTTGGTGCTGTTCAAGACAGAGCTTAAACGTTCAAACCACAGCATCATTATGTTCCATCATGTCGATACTGATTACTTAGATGTCTGTACCGAGATTGCTCATGCTTTATGTAACCAGAATGACTTCATCGCAAGGCTAAGTTCTGAACGTGTGGCCCTTATGCTTTCCGAAAAAGGCGAAGCCGCAGAGCAAACCTTCCAAACTCTCAGCACCATGCTTGATATCTATCCATGGCATAGAAAAGGACTAAAGGGTTCGAAACCGACCGTCAGCCTCAATGATATTTTGACGTTCCCGTTCACGCTTGAACAATTAGAAGAAGACGATGCTGAGGTAATAGAATAATGGAAACTCTATTAAGCAAGATCACAGACGCCGGTTTAGACCCTTCATCAGTATCAGGTGAAGAAGCGATCATCTTCTGGAACCACATTCGTCAGCACGTTTCGACGACGCAAACAGAGCAAGCGCACTGCTATATCATTAGCTCTGAATACCGTGCCGAGTTACAACAAAATCAAACCAGTATCGAAGAGTTGAGACGAGCACTCGATCTGCTCCACCTTCCTGCCGATATCGAAGATATTCTGACAGTCAAAACCAGTTTAAGTGACCGCTTAGTTGAAACTGGTGATTACACCTCAGCACTCAATGAATTCGTCAGTTCATCGACTATCGCGGTTGAACACGGTCATATCGATGAGTATGTATTAGCTATTTTAGGCATGGGCAACCTGTGTGATTCCTATGGCGATCACAACAGAGCACTTCGTTACTACCAAAAAATCAGCAGCATAGACCATGCGATAAGCAGTCGCTCACTTCGCCTCAAATTCAAGCTGCATATGGTAGCAAGCCTACTTCTACTCAATCGCATTACAGCAGCCAGCGATTTACTGAATGAGTGCGAAGAACTGAGTATTTTGGTCAGTGACAAGTTGCTCACAGCTCAAATACTGCTTTACCAAGCAAAGGTGCTGCGCGCTAAGAAAAAACACCATGAAGCGCTACGCTGTCTGTCTAAGGTTCAATACCCAGCCAACAGCACTCAAGCAAGCTGGCTTGCAACCATGACTCGTCTAGAGATCGCACATTGCCTAAGTGCAACCGGCAAGCAAGACTACGCGAGCATGATTTTGTCGAGCACAGACAAACGCGTGAAAGCCTACTCGTCGCCAGTACTTGCAAAACGATTCTACGATTCGCTGAGTGATGTGTGTATGAATCAAGGGCGTTTTCAAGAAGCGCTAAGCTATGAGAAAAAAGGCTACCGAATTGAAACCGATCTGATGAAGCAGATCCCGATCAGTGAACTCGGTGCAAGCCAGCTACGCCGACTGTCTCGTTTTGAGTTACAACTCAAACTCATTCTCTCTGAACAAGAGAACAAAGAGCTCAAAGAGACAACCGAACAACACAAGAATGCGGTGGCTCAGCTTCAACAAGACGTATTCACAGATCCATTAACAGGGTTGCACAACCGCCGCTGGTTAGATGTGAAACTGAAAGACATGCTGCTGCACGATACCTCTTTCGCGCTGATGGTTATTGATATTGACCACTTCAAGTCTATCAATGATGAACTGAGTCACTTAGTGGGCGATAAAGCGATTGTTAGTGTGTCTCAAGAGCTACGTTCATACTTTAAGTTTAGAGGCGCGTCATGTGTCAGATTTGGTGGAGAAGAGTTCCTCGTCATTCTAGAGAACACTGATCTTCCGAAGGCAGAAATGCACTCTGAAAATTATCGAGAGCGCATTTTCCAATTCGGTTGGCATGAGATACTTGGGGAGCGCGGTTTGACCGTGAGTATTGGTATCACTTTGCATCGTGACGGAGAGAATACTCAACGTACCTTCTACCGTGCCGATAAAGCGCTATACCGAGCTAAAGCCAACGGCCGTAATCAAGTGTGTACAGAGTAGTGGCATATAGCTCTGTAGCTTAGGCCAACTGCTTATTGATAAAAGAACAGAGAAATACCAGCAAGGGCGGCAAGTGTGCCTATGATACTTTGCTTTGACACCTTCTCCCCTTTCAGCGCATAAATCACCAAAATAAAGACCGGGCTGGTCGCTATCAACGTTTGTGCAATCGCAGGGTTAGCATTCTTCAACGCCACTTGTTGAAGCCATAGAGCGAGAAACGTCCCGACAAAGATTGCTCCTAATAACCACAGTTTATCGAGCTTGGTCATTTCCCATAAATCTCTTTTTATCGATGAATACGGCTTCTTTTCAACGAAAGGGATAATCAGCATCACAGCAAACACGCCAATCGTCAGGCGAATCAAAGCACCTAACAATGGTGGGATATCACCCGCCACTAACGCGTAATGAGAAATAACCACACCAGATGCCTGACAGACACTCGCCACAAGCCCATAACCAATGCCACCCCACTGCGCTTTGTTATTCGATTCACCGCTCGCCGATTTTGATGGCTGGAAGACAACGAAGGTCACCGCTAGTGTTGTAATCACGACACCGAGCCAACTTTGCACTGTCAATACAGCGCCCAGGAACATTAATGCCAGCACACCAGAAAGAGGCGGGGCTAAAGATTCCAGTAACAGCGTCTTATTGGCACCGATTCTTTTCAACGCCGCAAAATAGGCGCTATCTCCAATCGCAATGCCAATCACACCTGAAATTGCCAATATCAGAAAATGGTTGGTACTCAGTTCAAACTCCGGCATCGGAATAAGAGGCATCACCAGCAACATCATCCCTGACGCCACTACACCCTTAACAATGTTCAATTGCATCGCAGAGAAGCGATGACCAAACTGTCCATAAATCCATGTCGCACACGCCCACACAATCGCAGCACCAATAGCCGCCAATTCACCTATATACATCCGTGTTTATCCTTTGTGGTTGTGCACGTCATTTAGAATCGTAGCTGTCATCATTTCAGCTAAAATACCAACCAGAAAGCCGAAATAGCCTCTTCAAACGCGATGAGATTTTATAAGATTCGTCAATGGTTTTGCTCACATTAGAAGCGAACACTCATTATTTATAACTCAGTAAATCATTTTTATAACAATTACTTGGATGATAGCGTACTATATTTATAACTAACATCTAACATTACAAGGATCTGTTATGTTTTTAGACTACTTTGCACTCGGCTTACTCATTTTCGTTGCTCTAGTCATCTTTTACGGCATCATCGTTATTCACGATATCCCTTATGAAATAGCCAAAGAACGTAATCATCCTCACCAAGACGCAATTCACGTCTCAGGCTGGGTTAGCCTATTCACTTTGCACACAATTTGGCCCTTTCTATGGATTTGGGCAACATTATGGCGGAAAGACCGAGGCTGGGGCTTCGAAAAACTCGAAGAAGAGCAGCACGATATTCATCACCGAGTGGATGTTTTAATCGATCAAGTTAGCACCCTTCAAGAAGAGATCGCACAGCTCAAACAAGCAAATACTAAACAAAGCAGCACAAAAAAAGAGTCAAACAACGTTCAAGATCAGGAGGCTAAGTAATGGATTTACTACTGATAATGACCTACGCGGCACTTTGTATCACTATTTTCAAAGTATTTAATATCCCACTAAACAAATGGACAGTGCCTACCGCAGTGCTCGGTGGTGTGGTCATCGTAGGAACATTGATCCTATTAATGAACTACAACCATCCTTTCACACAACTTGGCAACCAAGTTTACTCAACGACTCCAATTGTTTCAGGCGTTAGAGGTAAAGTCATTGAGGTTCCTGTTGAGGCGAATTCTCCTTTAAAGAAAGGAGACATCCTCTTTAAAATTGACCCTATCCCTTTTGAAGCAGAAGTCGCTAAGCTCGAAGCGAAAGTAAAAGAAGCAAGCCAAGGAGCACTTGGGCTTGAATCTCAAGTTGCTGAAGCTGAAGCTGCTAAAATCAAAGCGATTGCAGAAAGAGACAAAGCGCAACGCGAATTTTCTCGTTATAAGCGTGGCTTTGAAAGTGGTGCGTTTACCGAACAACAATTGGATACTCGTAGACAAGCTTATAAGGCATCGGAAGCAGCAGTAAAAGTAGCAGAAGCAAGTCAACAACAAGCTCAGATCGCTCTAAATTCTGAAATTGGTGGCGAGAACACCGCAGTGGCAGGATTACTTGCAGACTTACGTAAGGCTCAATTCAACCTTGACCAAACGGTCGTGAGAGCACCAACGGATGGATATGTTACACAACTAGCACTGCGTCCAGGCGTAATGGCTGTACCGCTACCTCTTGCTCCTGTCATGACATTTGTCCATACGGAAGAAAAATACTACATCGCAGCATTCAGACAAAACTCATTGCAACGACTGCATCCTGGTTTCGAAGCTGAATTTTTATTCAGAGCACTACCAGGCAAGATTTTCAAAGGACGCATTGATGAAATAATCCCAGCTATTGGTGAGAGTCAAATTCAAGCGCGCGGGACACTTATTGGTACCAATGCACTTCGTACTAATGGACGCGTATTTGCTAAAATGACCATCACTGATGACCTGTCTGACTACCATTTACCTATGGGTACCGCGGTTGAAGTTGCCGTTTATTCTGACAGCTTCACCCACGTTTCAATCATGCGCAAGGTCCTTATTCGCATGAAGAGTTGGCAAAACTATCTATACCTAGACCACTAAACGGTCAAAGGTACGTGACGAACCCGCTTAACACATTGTTAAGACGAATGAAAAAGTCAGACTCGCTCTGACTTTTTTGTTGCTGGATTAACCGTAAATTACGCTTTTTACACGATATTTAGGTGTTCAGATGGAATTTTAGACATCTAGACACTTACCTTCCCTTATGGAAGGGTTCTACTGTATAATGCGCGCCTTATTTTTTATATTTGCCCAAAAAACGTTCTCATTGAGACGCATATTAATAATGGCGAATATTTATTCTTTATTTTGCTTTATTTTTCAGAATTCGAGGTTATCTATGAACTTTTCAGCTAAAACAGTGGTCGTTATCGCCATTGGCGCGGCACTGTACGGCATTGGTGGTTTACCTATGTTTGGTGTCCCAGTGTTTGCTAACACGACATTGAAACCAGCAATGGCAGTTCTAGCACTGTTTTCTGTTTTGTTCGGCCCTATTGTTGGCTTCTTAGTTGGCTTTATCGGTCACTGGGTAACGGATCTGTTCGCAGGCTGGGGTGTGTGGTTAACTTGGGTTTTAGGCTCAGGTATCGTAGGCATGGTTATCGGCTTATTCCCGATGTTGACCAAGAACCGCCTTCAGCAAGGTGAGTTGCCTATGAAGGACTTCGCGCTGTTTGTGGTACTTGCCCTTGCCGGTAATGTGGTTGGTTACGGCTGCTCTGCATTCCTAGATACCATCCTTTATGCAGAACCGTTTACTAAAGTCTTCACTCAACTCTCTATCATTGCTGCGGGTAACACCGTTCTGATCGCTGTTGTTGGCTTACTGATCCTAAAATCAGTCGCTAAACGCAACAAACAAAGCCGTAACCTGACTGAGGCATAAGCGATAATGACTATAGCATTTTCGAACTTCTCTTTTAGATATGAGTCGCTGGATAAACCGACGCTAAAAAATATCAATCTAAGGATAGAGAAAGGAGAGAAAATCGTCATTATTGGACCAAGCGGTAGTGGTAAATCTACCCTAGGTCAATGCCTTAACGGTCTGATTCCTCATGCTATCAAAGGTGAGGTGACTGGCTCTCTAGAGATCAACGGTAAGAACATTTCTGATTTTTCTATGCACGACTATACCGAGCAGGTTGGCACAGTATTACAAGATACTGATAGCCAATTTGTCGGTTTGAGTATTGGCGAAGACATCGCATTCGCACTGGAAAATCAGTTAGTGTCGAACATTGATATGTACCCTCTGGTTAAGTCGACAGCAAAAATGGTCGACTTAGCAGATATGCTTGATCGCTCGCCACATGATTTATCCGGCGGCCAGAAACAACGCGTGTCATTAGCGGGCATCTTAGTTGATGACGTTGACATCCTGTTGTTTGATGAACCTTTGGCTAGCCTTGACCCGAAAACGGGTAAAGCGACTATCGAAATCATCGACCAACTTCATAAAGAAACCAACAAGACTATAGTCATCATCGAGCATCGCCTTGAAGATGTACTACATCGCGATATCGATCGAGTGATCTTGATGGAGCGCGGTGAAATTGTCGCGGACATGACACCCGATGAAATCTTAGCTTCTGAACTGCTTGAAACACACGGTATTCGTGAACCACTTTATTTATCTGCTCTGAAGGCAGCGAAAGCACCTTTGACCAGTGAAGATAAGCTATCAAACCTCAAAGCTCTCGATTACAAAAGATTCCGCCCTGCGGTTCAGGCTTGGTTTGCAGAGCGCCCGACTCCAGTTGCCGAGAAGCAGTACCAACCTTTGCTTGAGGTCCACGGCCTGACTTACTCTTACGATGGTGAAAAGAACGCTCTCGAAGATGTCAGCTTTAAGATTGGTAAGGGTGAGTTCGTTTCAATCTTAGGCAAAAACGGTTCAGGCAAATCTACCATCACTAAACTCATCATGGGTGTGATCGATGCCGATTCAGGCTCTTCCTATCTAAATGGTGAAGACCTATCTGAGCTTTCTATCTTTGAAAGAAGCCAGAAAGTCGGTGTCGTGATGCAGAACCCAAATCATATGATCTCTCATCATATGATTTTTGATGAAGTTGCATTCGGTCTGCGTAATCGTGGGGTTGCAGAGCAGGAAATCAAAGAGAAGGTGGAAAACGTTCTTGAGCTGTGTGGCTTGAGCAAGTTCCGCCACTGGCCAATCGAAGCGCTAAGCTACGGTCAGAAAAAACGCGTAACGATCGCTTCTATCTTAGTATTGGAGCCAGAGCTTCTGATCTTGGATGAACCAACAGCGGGTCAAGATTACCGCAACTACACCTCAATGCTGGCGTTTATCCAAAAGCTTAACCGCGAGTTAGGTATCACCGTCGTGATCATTTCACACGACATGCACCTTGTTCTAGAGTACACCACACGCTCAATTGTCATTGCTGACAGCAAGCTGATTGCCAATGCCGCGATGACGGAAGTATTCAGTCAGCCATCGCTGTTAGAACGCGCAAATCTTTGTACCACCAGCATTTATGAACTCGCGACTATGATGAAAATCGACGACACCAACGCATTCATGCAGTACTTCATCGACTACGAGAGAAGCGCTCAATGAACGTATCAAAAGTAAAATTCGGCATCAATTACATTGATACAAAATCACCGCTTCATGCACTTAACGGCATCACCAAATTTGCGCTCTTCTTAGCTTGGGTAACCGTGGTCTTAACTACGTTCGACCTAAGATTGATTGCACTGCTTATTGTGACTGGTTTATACCTGCTAAAGCTGACCAATGTGCCTGTACGCGTATATAAGCCTCTGTTATTGGGTACGGCGAGTGTATTGAGCCTAAATGCTTTGTTCATGTATCTGCTGGCTCCACAGCAAGGTACTGAGCTCATCGGCAGCAAAACCTTATTGCTGACATTGCCGGGTAACTACTCGTTGAGCCAAGAGACTCTGTTTTACTTGGTTACTGTGACGCTCAAATACATGAGCATGTTCCCGATAGCGTTGATTTTTGTCTTCACAACGCATCCGACTGAGTTTGCAGCTAGCCTCAACCGTATCGGTGTTCCTTACAAGATCGCCTATGCGGTCAGCTTAACACTGCGTTACTTGCCAGAAGTTAAGAAAGACTTCATCAATATCATGCATGCTCAACAGGCTCGTGGTGTAGAGCTCTCAAAGAAAGCGCCTCTAATTACTCGAATCAAAAATGTGGCTAAGGTTCTAGGCCCGCTCATTTTCTCTAGCTTGGACCGAGCAGACGAGATCTCTAACGCAATGACGTTACGAGGTTTTGGCCGACACAAAGCTCGCACTTGGTATAGCTATGCACCTTTGAAACGTATCGACTTTGTTTGTTTAGGTGTCATCGCTTTTATCGTGGTGTTAGCCATTGCGAAACGCATTCTAGAGCCGCAGTTATTTTGGTATCCGTTCTAGTCATCTGAATTAGCATAGATAAACAAAGACTTTAAATAACACACCGCTCAATAGGGCGGTGTTTTTGTTTATGCCAAAATCTGATTGATAATTGAACCAATGACACAATACTGACTATATTTAACGATAAATTGACCTGTTATTTACCCTTGGAGTTTGAGATTTAATTCATAAGCTCTTAATATACTCTTTTACAGAATGTTACAATCAATAGAGATTTGTAATGGCTCGAATTACTCAAGTACAGAAACTAGAAAATCAAAAGCACTACGATGAGATCGTACTAAACCTTTTTCTGGCTGAAGGACATGAAGCACTAACTTATGCAAGGATTGCTCAAGAAATTGGCATTAGTTTGACGACGCTTCAGGGCTATTATCCGTCGACCCGCGCTATTCGTTCAGTACTTCACGAACACATGCTATCGATCGTTATAGACAGTCTAGACTTTTCATCGGAAGCGCTTTTTATCCAATCTTGGCAAGCCGCTCTAGATAATGAGCAGTTTCGATACGTGATTAAATTGATGTTTTTCCATGCTTCGCAAATAAAGAACCCTGAGCAATTTAACCTCAGCTCGAACGGCGAATTTCGTGAAAAGATGTTGGACAGTTTAGGCAACGACTCAGTTCGAATCCTTGAAATGGTAGTCGGACGCTCAATGTTCTATCTCACCAACTTCAAGTAACGCTAACCAGCTTACTGAAATAGAAAAAGGGAACCCTAGGGTTCCCTTTTTTAGACTTTCAGAAAAGTGAGCAGCGATGACCTGCTCAACTTATAGACCTAATTTAGCTTGTAAAAAACGGTCGATAACGGCGGCAAACGCAGCTCAATCGATGTGTCTAGCCCTTCGCTCTCTACAGATTCAATCTCAGCAGTCTGCTTCACTTCAAAACCGCTGCCTGCATAGTCGACAGAGTCTGTATTCAACAACAATGCGTATTCACCTTTTGCAGGAACACCTAAGCGGAAATGCTCGTGAGGCACTGGCGTAAAGTTAGACACTATCAATACTCGCTCACCAGATTCACTGATGCGCTCGTGCGCAAGAATGCTCGCTTCAGCAGAGTCCTGTAGACGCCATTCAAAGCCTTTCGGATCAAAATCAAGATCGTGCATTGCAGCTTCAGAGCGGTACAGATTGTTCAGGTCTTTCGTTAAACGCTGAACACCTTGATGACGCTCGTAATCCAGCAAAAACCATTGCAGCTGGTCGTCATGGTTCCATTCAGCCGTCTGACCAAATTCTGCACCCATGAAGTTCAGCTTCTTACCTGGTTGCGCATACATGTAACCCATATAAGCACGTAGGTTTGCCGTTTGCTGCCATTCATCACCAGGCATCTTGTTGTGGATAGAACCTTTACCGTAAACCACCTCATCGTGAGACAGAGACAATACATAATTCTCACTGTGTGCGTAAACCAGTGGGAAGGTAATCGTATCGTGGTGATATTTACGGTTGATTGGGTCTTCTTGAATGTAAGACAAGCTGTCGTGCATCCAACCCATGTTCCACTTAAAGCCAAAGCCTAAGCCGCCCATAAAAGTCGGTGCTGAAACACCAGGGAAAGCCGTTGATTCTTCAGCAATCGTCATCGCATTCGGAAAGTGTTTATACACTTCTTCGTTCATCCACTTAAGGGTTGCGATAGCGTCGTAGTTTTCGTTGCCGCCATCCGCATTCGGGATCCATTGGTCATGGCTACGCGAATAGTCGAGGTACAACATCGAAGCAACCGCATCAACACGGATGCCATCAATGTGGAATTGCTCGAACCAGTACAGTGCATTAGAAACTAAGAAACGACGAACATGCTCTTTGCCTAAATCGTAAATGTACGAGTTCCAATCTTGATGCCAACCACGACGTGGATCTGGATCATGGAATAATGGCGTACCATCGAAGTTTGCTAGGCCGTGATCATCACTTGGGAAGTGAGCAGGAACCCAGTCCAGAACAACGCCAAGACCCGCTTGGTGACATTGATCGACGAAGTATTTGAAATCATCTGGAGAGCCAAAACGGCTAGTCGGTGCAAATAGACCTACAGGCTGATAGCCCCAAGAACCGTAGAATGGATGTTCTGAAACTGGCATTAGTTCAACGTGCGTGTAGCCAAGATCCGTTAGATATGGGATCAGCTCTGCCGCAAGCTCGCGATAATTTAAGAATTCACCTTCAGCGTTACGCTTCCAAGAACCTGCATGCAATTCATAGAACGAAAGCGCTTCTTTGCGCTTTTGCGTTACCGGGCGATTTTGCCATTGAGTATCTTGCCACTGGTAACGAGCGTGATCGTAAGTTACAGATGAGAACGATGGGTATTGCTCAGAGTAGAAACCCCATGGGTCAGCTTTGTGTGGTAAGCCTTCGCCATTTGGTCCTTTTAATTCAAACTTGTATTGAGCGCCTTCTTCCAGTTCAGGAATGAATAAGCCCCACATACCGTAATCTAGGCGTTGCATTGGGTGGCGGCGACCATCCCAAGCGTTGAAGTTACCCACCAAGCTTACCGCAGTTGCATGCGGTGCGTACACCAAGAAACGCGTACCTGAAATCGTCTGTCCATCACGCTCTAGCGTAATAAACTGAGCCCCCATGTGATGATACATATCTTTCGGTGTATGAAGATCTTCATAACTCGCGTACAGATCGTGGTACTGGTAAGGATCATCGATGATCTGTTCTACGCCAGCCCAATCAACCGCAAGCTTATAGTGAGTAAAACGTAAGTCTCTCTCTTGCTTAAGAATGAAACCACTTTCACCCTCTCGCGCTAACTCAATACGAGGTTCCTTTCCAACAATCAACTCGACTTTATCTGCCCCAGGAATCCACACACGTAATGCACCTTGCTCAGAAGGTAGGTATGGCCCTAAAAACGCGAATGGGTCTGTGAAACAAGCCTGTGATAGTTGGGTATATATTTGTTTTTGCTTTGAAATCGAACTTAGTTCCAAAACGTTTCTCCCTAACCAAACATCCAAAAAACATAATACAAAAATGCCCGCTATTAGTGCGGGCAATATAACGACGGTTTATTCTACCAGATGAGCATTCATTATTGAGTGACCGAGGTTGTAGTTTCGTACGGCGTAAGCAAAAAACCACCTAATTTCAAGTCACTCACGTCATTACTTACCGGCTTTTTCTCGAACGTCAGTCAGCTTAGAAGCGATACGATTAACGCCTTCGTGAGCAAATATTTCGTCCAAGTTCATTGATAGTTTACGACGCCAGTTAGGGTATTCATCAACCGTGCCAGGAATGTTTACTGGCTTGTCCATCTCTAGCCAATCTTCTAGCTGAACGCTCAGTAGTGTTGAACCACCAGCCGCTACGTGCAGTTGAAGTGCCTCAGCAAGGTAAGAGTCCATCGGTACTTGGCTCGCATCGCGGCCCACACCTTCTGGTAGGAAACCATGCCATGCTACTGAATCTAAGATACCTTGCTTGCACTCTAGGCGGTCATCGAACAAGGTTTCTAATTGTTCTGCATCTGGGTATAAGCCAATCTCTTGGCCCATTTTCAGGTCATCACAGTGCCAGAAGCCACGAAGCGTTGGCATATCGTGAGTACACAGTGCCGCCATCGATTGTGATGCGTAGTGTTTTGGTGAGATGAAACCACCGTCATCTTCTGATGTTTCGAAGAAGAACACTTTGTAAGAGTGCACGCCAGCATCTGCAAGGATGTCGACAATCTCATCCGGTACCGTTCCTAAATCTTCACCGATAACGCTACATTGGTAACGGTGAGATTCAAGCGCCAGAATAGACAGCATATCTTGTACTGGGTAGTAGATGTACGCGCCCTTAGTTGCGTTCTCACCCTTTGGAATCCACCACAAGCGCAGTAGACCTAAAACGTGGTCGATACGCAGTGCACCACAGTGCTTCATGTTCGCACGAAGTAGCTTGATGTAAGCGTCGTAGCTTGTTTCTTGAAGCACTTCTGGGTTTAACGGAGGTAGACCCCAGTTCTGACCCAAAGGACCAAGAATATCAGGTGGAGCACCAATGCTCGCATCCATCACTAGGTTGCCTTCGTCAGCCCAAGTCTCGCTGCCTGAATCTGCAACACCTACCGCTAAGTCACGGTACAGGCCAACAGCCATGCCCTTCTCTTCTGCAAGAGACTGTGCATCGTTGATCTGGCAATCTGCTAGCCATTGCAGGTACATGTACAGATGAACGTTTTCTAAGTTCTCTTTGATGTATTTCTGTGTCGCTGGGCTGTCGAATGTACGGTACTTCTCAGGGAATACCGGCCATCCCCACATGCCAGAATCTTCTGCATGCAGTTCACCATGTAGAGCATCAAACGCCGCTTGATGCATCAGGCTATCGCCACCCTCTTCTACGAAGGCTAAGAACGCTTGTGCACGGTCGCTGTTTTTGTCTAGATGACGAGTCTTAAATTCTGCGAATAGCAGAGGCAAGATGCTCATCTTAAGCTCAGACACTTCGGTGTAGTTTACCCAGTGTGCTTCACGCGCTTTTTGTAGACGCTGTTGGAACTCTGCGCTGCCGACTGTTTGTTGTGCTTCTGCACTTAGTGCAAATTCAGGAACTGAACTCACATCAATGTATAAGATGTTCAACCAGCGACGAGAAGATGGGCTATATGGGCTCGCACCTTCAGGGTTCGCAGGGAACAATGAGTGAATTGGGTTTAGACCAACGAAGTCACCACCACGAGAAGCGATATCCGCAACAAGCTGTTTTAGGTCTCCGAAATCACCAATACCCCAGTTATGCTGAGTTCTTAGGGTATAAAGTTGAACACTGGGTCCCCAAAGCTTTTTGCCTTGCTCGATTGGTGACTGCTTGAAACACGCTTTTGGCGTAATAATCAGTGTCATCTCGTAAGGCTTCTTACGGCGCTTACGGCTCACAATGAGCTTGTGATAACCCCATGCCAAATCACTTGGCAATGCAAACACTAAAGGGCCACCCTCGGCACGCTCGTCACGAATGACTTGAGATTGAAGATAGCCTTCAAGTACCTCTCCTTGCTCGGTTTCTAAGCGCCAGCTGAACTCACTTTCACGAGCACTTACACCTAGATTAAGCGCTACTTCTACTGGCTCACCGTCACGCAAGACAAGAACTGGGTCTAGTACATCTTTTTTGTGTTTTCTTTCTGCTGACTTAAGCAGTGCATCATCGCTGCTTGTATCGTAGCCCAACGAAGCCAATAGAGACGTGATCGTCTCGTCTGATACTTGTGCTTCATCGCCCCACGCACTAACGTAACTGTCGGCAATGTTTGCCATTTCTGCGACTTGTTTTAATACGGTCTGTTCTTTCATCGCTCTCTCCGAAAACGTTCTGACGCTTTCTATTTTGTAGGGTTGTTAATTTAATTTTTACTAATCAATTAGCTTGTGACAATCGGTTTGTAAGCAGCTTGTTTATAAACGAAACCTTTAAGCCTTTCGTTTGCTCACAAGCTAATTGAGCCAAGGCAGAAACTGCCTTGGCTACTTTGGAAGTATTAACGGTTAACCGCTTCAAGTTTCCAGATGTTGTTCACGTAGTCGCGGATAGAGCGGTCTGATGTGAACTTACCAACCAATGCTGTGTTAAGAATTGCTTTCTTAGCCCAACCTGCTTGGTCTTTGTATTGCGTGCCCATGTCTTCGTGCGCTTTCACGTAAGATGCGAAGTCAGCAAGACATAGGTAAGGGTCACCACCGTCTAGCAGGCTATCAAACGTTGCACGTAGAAGGCCTGGTTGACCTGGAGTGAACTCATCGCCAGTCAGTAGGTCTAGAGATGCTTTCAGTAGTGGGTCTGCATTGTAGTAGTCGTATGGGTTGTAGCCTTGAGCTTTCAGAGCTTGAACACCATCAACGTCTAGGCCGAAGATGTAGATGTTTTCATCACCCACTTCTTCACGAATCTCAACGTTTGCACCATCCATCGTACCGATAGTTAGCGCGCCGTTTAGAGCCATCTTCATGTTGCCCGTACCAGATGCTTCTTTACCCGCTAGTGAGATTTGCTGAGAAACGTCTGCTGCAGGGATGATGATTTCAGCCATGCTTACACGGTAGTCAGGAATGAATACCACTTTCAGTTTGTTACCGATGCGAGGGTCGTTGTTGATCTTCTCTGCAATCTTGTTAACCGCGAAGATGATCTCTTTCGCTAGGTGGTAACCCGGTGCTGCTTTCGCTGCGAAGAAACATACGCGTGGCTCACACTCGAAACCAGGTTCGTTAAGAATACGGTGGTACAGAGATAGAATGTGTAGCAAATCTAGGTGCTGACGCTTGTATTCGTGAAGACGTTTGATTTGAACGTCAAAGATAGCGTTAGTATCTAGCTCGATACCCATGTTCTCTTGAACCCAATCAGCTAGGCGCTGTTTGTTTTCTTTCTTAACAGCCATGAATTCTTTTTGGAATTTCGCGTCTGTTGCAAACTTAGCGATGCCTTCTAGCTGCTCAAGTTTTGCTGGCCATTCAGTGCCGATCTTACCCGTGATTAGCGTAGATAGACCTGGGTTACAGAACTTCAACCAACGACGTGGCGTGATGCCGTTCGTTACGTTAGTCAGTTTACCTGGGAAGATTTCGTTGAACTCAGGGAACAAGTCTTTCTTAACCAGTTGTGAGTGAAGCGCAGCTACACCGTTTACTTTGTAAGAACCAATCACACATAGGTTTGCCATGCGAACCATGCGGTGGAAACCTTCTTGGATGATAGAAAGCTTCGCTTGCTTCTCACCGTCACCAGGCCACATCTTGCGAACTTCTTGCATGAAGCGGTGGTTGATTTCAAAAATGATTTCCATGTGACGTGGAAGAAGACGGTTGATCAGTGATTCAGACCAAGTCTCTAGTGCTTCAGGAAGTAGTGTGTGGTTCGTGTATGCGAACGTATGAGCACTGATTTCCCATGCTTGGTCCCAAGATAGACCTTTCTCGTCAATCAAGATGCGCATTAGCTCAGGAATCGCAATCGTTGGGTGCGTATCGTTAAGCTGAATCGTTTCTTGCTTAGGCAGATCTTCTAGAGAGAAACCTGCTGCTTCGTGACGACGTAGAATATCGCGAACAGACGCTGCTGAGTGGAAGTACTGCTGCATTAGGCGCAGAGTCTTGCCTTTCTCGTGGTTGTCGTTCGGATAAAGTACTTTAGTGATGTTACCTGCATCGATTAGTGAGTGTTGCGCTTCGAAGTAGTCACCGTTGTTAAAGCTTGCTAGTGAGAATGGTGCAATTGCCTGACATTCCCAAAGACGCAATGGGTAAACCGTGTTTGACTCGTAACCTACGATAGGTAGATCCCAAGGCATTGCTTTCACTTCCATACCTGGAACCCAAGTACGTACTTCTTTACCGTCGATGAATTCAACTTCTACATGACCGTAAAAACCAATGTGTTGTGCTAGTTCTGGACGAGCCACTTCCCATGGGTAACCTTCAACACCGCGCCATGCGTCAGGTGCTTCTTGTTGGCGACCGTCTTGGAAAGACTGCTTGAATAAACCGTATTCGTAGTGAAGACCGTAGCCTACTGTTGGGTATTCTTGAGCGGCACAAGAATCCATGAAACAAGCAGCTAGACGACCAAGACCACCATTACCTAGTGATGGGTCACGTTCTTCTTCTAGAAGGTCAGTTAGGTTTTGACCTAGCTCTTCCATTGCATGAGTGATCTGTTCGTATAGACCCATGCTGATCAGGTTGTTACCTGTTAGACGGCCAATCAAAAACTCAAGTGATAGGTAGTTAACGCTCTTCGCGTTCTTAATTTTTTCGTCATTTTCAGTTTCTAACAGATCAAATGTTGTGAGTTCTGCTAGCGCACGCCCCATTGCTAGGTACCATGCGCGGCTATCTGCGTTTTCAATCGTTGTTGCGTAGGTTGCAGATAAATGTTTCTTAACACTCTCTTGGAATGACACTTTATCGAAAGTTTTTTGCTGAGTTGGTTTCATTTCAGAAATCTCGCTTTTAATAGTTCTAATTCATCTGTGACATATCGTGCATGGTCACCATGAACTAAACATCCTCCCGCTAATGCAACTGACTAGGAGTAGATGGGAGGGCGTAGGGGGCGTACCGACTTAGGGTTAGTGATCTGACTCTCATGTTCTGACTGCGAACAAAAACTTGGAGTGACTAAGATCACAAGCTCCCGTTCGATAACTTAACTTCAATTGATGTGACTTTTATTTAACCCATTTAAAGTCATTGCCAAATCTGAGTTTCAGATCACGAAAATAATTTCCAACTCTCATCTTTTGCATTGATTCCCGTGTAGGGATGAACGAAGTCACATTCACAAACCAACCCGCAACGTGAGCAAAGTCTCAAATAAAGGGCGTAGACACCCAAAAACATGCAGGAGTGCAAGGTTTCTGAGGAGGATCGTAGTCGGTAACGTTTGGCTTCACGTAATATGAGTAAAGACTTAAGTAATTAGGCTCATGTCATTGGAGTGCACTCAACGATAGATTGGGATATTCCAGAACATAGCCACGGAATAGGTGTAAAACTTCGATATGTGGATCCCTTCGAAACTGACTCGTCCCGGCCGCTTACATAATGCAATCCTACGACCTAGGGTTCTCGATCTGCTTCACAATGCAGATTGCTATAAGCTTGTGTTGTTCCGCTCTCCAGCGGGCTACGGCAAAACCACCATGGCTGCACAATGGTTGGTAGATAAACCTAATGTGGGTTGGTACAGCATTGATGATAGCGACAATGATGCCTTCCGCTTTATCAACTACCTACTTCAATCACTTAATAAAGCGACTCAAAATGCCTGTCCGAATGCCCAAAAACTGGCAGAAAAGCGACAGTTTTCATCGCTGCATTCTTTATTAAGTGAAGTATTTGCCGAGATGTCGGAATTCCATCACGAGTGCTTTCTGGTGTTGGATGACTATCACTTGGTCAACAATGACGACATCCACGAAGCCATGCGCTTCTTCCTCAAACACATGCCCGATAACCTAACGTTGGTTGTCACCAGTCGTGGTACGCCACCACTTGGTACAGCAAACCTGCGCGTTCGTGACTTAATGATCGAATTAGGTAATGACTCGTTGGCGTTTGATACCGAAGAAACCACACGCTTTTTCAACCAACGCGTAGCCGACGGCATTGATGACACCACGGCAGATAGCATTTGTAGTTATGTAGAAGGTTGGCCTTCTGCACTACAACTTATCGCGCTACAAGCACAACACCAAAAACGCACTCTTGCACAGTCCGCAGAGTCATTCTCTCACTTTAACCACGCCCATCTTTGGGACTACTTGGTTGAAGAAGTATTCGACCTGCTAGACAAAGAAACCCGACAGTTCTTGATGCAATGTTCTGTGCTTGATCACTTCAACGATGAGCTTGTGTGTGCACTTACACAGCGTGAAGATGCGTTAGGTATGATCGAATCACTCAACCGTTTTGGTTTGTTCATCTACCCGCTTGAAGGTGAAAAGAACTGGTATCGTTTCCATAACTTGTTTGGTGAATTCCTCGCACATGAGCGCCAAGCTCGAATTCCTCAGCAAGAAGCTGAACTGCATCGAAGTGCTGCAAAAGCGTGGATCAAGCAAAACACACCACACCAAGCACTACGTCACGCACAGCGCGCTGAAGATCCAGAACTGATCATTCAAATCCTGACTGAGCACGGTTGGCCGATGTTCAACCAAGGTGAGCTTTCGTCATTAGAAATGGCGATCAAACAGCTAACCACAGATCAACTATACAGTGAGCCAAAGCTTTCGATGTTGCGCGCTTGGCTTGCACAAAGTCAGCACCGTTATGACCAAGTGGGTACTTTGTTGGAAGAGGCTGAGACTCAATATCAAGCGCGAAACATTGAACTCGATACTCAGCAGCAAGGCCAATACAACGCCTTACGCGCACAAGTTGCCATCAACAGCAATGAGCCTGAGAAAGCATTGGAATTGGCTGAGCTTTCGTTGAGTCAGTTGAACACCACCGTTTATCGTAGCCGCATTGTCGCAACCTCGGTTGTGGGCGAAGTGAATCACGTAATGGGTAACCTAAGCCGTGCGCTACCGATGATGCAACAAACAGAAAAACTGGCACGTCAGTATCAGGTTTACCATCAGGCCCTGTGGGCGATTCTGCAACAAAGCGAAATCTTGATTGCTCAAGGTTATGTTCAAGCTGCATTTGAGCTACAAGACAGTGCATTCAAATTGATTGAAGAACATCAGCTGCAATACGTACCTCTGCACGAATTCTTGCTGCGTGTTCGCGCTCAGATCTTCTGGTGTTGGAACCGACTAGATGAAGCGGAAGAGTGTTGCTACAAAGGCTTAGATATCCTTGGTCACCACTCTCCGAGTAAACACCTGCACAGCTATTCTATGTTGGCTCGTATTTCATTGAGCCGTGGTGAGATTGATAAAGCGTCGAAATTTATCGACCAGATTCAGCACCTATTGCGTCAATCGACTTACCACGTAGATTGGACGGCAAATGCTTCTCTTTCTTTGATTCTGTTCTGGCAAGTAAAAGGCGATAAAGAAGCTATCCGTGATTGGCTGAGTGTGGCTGTTCGACCTGAATCGGCAAGTAACCACTTCTGCCAACTTCAGTGGCGAAACATCGTTCGTGCTCACATCATCCTTGAGCAGTATGAAGACGCAGAAGAAGCGCTGACCTTCCTTAAGAGTGAAGCCCAGCGTTCGCACCTGATTACAGACACCAACCGCAACTTGATCGTTGAAGCCGTGTTACGTACACAAATTAACGATGAAGACAGCGCACGAATACTACTCGAAGAAGCGCTTCATATGACTAACCAAACCGGTATGGTCGGTAACTTCTTGGTAGACGGTGGGACTATCGGGCATATCTTGGATAAGTTGAGCAACAAGCCAGGCTTAGGTGATTTAGAACGTCACCGCGCACAACAAATCATGAAAGATATTTCCGCGACCCAACGCAGCCGCTCGGTTCACTTCGATGAAGACTTTGTTGAGAACTTGGTTAATCACCCGAACATTCCTGAGCTTGTGCGTACTAGCCCACTCACCCAGCGTGAATGGCAAGTACTTGGTCTGATCTACTCAGGATTCAGTAATGAGCAGATCGCTCAAGAACTCGATGTAGCGGGTACCACAATCAAGACTCACATCCGTAACCTTTACCAAAAGCTCAACATTGCTAACCGTAAAGAAGCAATCAGCACAGCGGAGAACTTGCTGCAGTTGATGGGGTACTAAAACGGATTCGAGATTCGAGATTC
>NZ_JBFRJM010000016.1:79468-166984 GCF_041468865.1 Vibrio sp. 10N.286.52.C3
CGAGATTCGAGATTCGAGAAAAGTTTAAGCTAGTCACCTATGGTGGCTGGCTTTTTTTCATCTGAAGTTTAGAGCCTAAAAGTGTAGGAACGGGAAATGAAAAAAGACAATCACCAAATGACAAGCAAAAAAATAGCCAACCGCAATAATCGCGATTGGCTCTATATATTTGTGAACAAATCATAAGTTCACTAACAACGTCAGTTGGCTAGGTGACCCTCGGCTTAAGAAGGGTCAATGTATATAATGCAGTTAGCGTGCCAACTTTTATTCGACGTTTTATAAGCCCTGCATCGCTTAAAAACCATGAATTTGTCATGCGAATTGCAAAGTGCATTTGCATAATGCAACCAAGATGCAATATCGATAAGAGATCAGTTTCATCGCTGCTCTTAATGACAAATCACTAAGTGGTTGTTATCTAAATGTTAGGCAAATATTCACTTCAACTTATTGCCTTACAATTAATAGAGTAATAAAAGCCCTTCCCCAAAAGCATATTCATACTTTTTTTACACTAAAGTTTGTATACTGCACAAAATCATCCTCAACTCTATGAAGCAATGAACTACTTAAGTACTTTTTTCAAAGGCATGGCTATGGGCGCAGCAGACGTTGTTCCTGGCGTGTCGGGCGGAACCATCGCATTCATCACTGGTATCTACGATACGCTGCTAGAAAGCATTCGAAGAATTAACCCTAGCGTACTTGGCTTATGGAAACGCGAAGGCTTCAAAGCCGCGTTTAATCACATCAATGGTTTCTTCCTAATTTCACTGTTCGCGGGCGTATTCACGAGCATTGCGACATTCGCAAAATTGATTTCTTGGTTATTAGTCACCCACCCTGTTCCACTGTGGTCTTTCTTCTTCGGCCTGATCTTGGTCTCGGTTTTCCATATTCTTAAGCAAGTAGAGAAACGCGATATGATTCGCTTCGTGTTTTTGCTGCTTGGCGTTGCTTTCGCTTATAGCATTACCGTGCTTAAACCGCTGCAAATGGAACCAACCAGCATCAACGTATTGATTGCGGGTGCGATTGCTATCTGCGCGATGATTTTACCCGGTATTTCAGGCAGCTTTATTCTGCTCCTGATTGGCATGTATGGCCCCGTGCTTGGCGCCGTTAAATCATTTCAAGTCGATGTACTTGCGCTATTCCTTGCGGGCTGTGTGATCGGACTGCTGACTTTCTCACATGTACTGTCTTGGCTATTGCGTTCATTCCGCGACTTCACATTGGTATTCTTAACCGGTTTGATGATCGGTACGCTGCCTAAGATCTGGCCTTGGAAAGAGACCATCAGCTGGCGCACAAACTCAAAAGGTGAACAAGTTCCTCTGATTCAAGAAAACCTATCACCGTTTGATTTTGAAGCCGTAACTTCTCAGCCTTCTCAGCTGGTAATGGCTATTGTGATGATGTTTGTTGCGATTGCATTGGTTCTAGGACTAGAGAAGTTTGCAGAGCGTAATGCTGACTAATCATTCAGCCAGCTTCTGGAAAGCGTTTAGAACGGATAATGCTTAGAAATACTAAGCTCACATATCTATTAAACAGACAAAAGCGAAGCCAATGGCTTCGCTTTTTTAGTTCTACCATACGCACAAAATTGCTTTTTGATACAAGCACGTATTGAGGGGTGTGATAACATCGCCGCTCTTATAAAATTAAATGAGAACACGACATGCACTCTGCATTAAAGGTTGCTGCTGTTGGGATCGCTCTCGTGGCAGGCTTTTATGGGCCGCAAGCAATTCAGCAGTTTAAATCAGCGATGGAGCACTCAACTGCCGACGTCAGCTTGGATGATTACTGCATGCTTTCAACCACATCGTGTGAGCAGGAATCCATTTCAATGTCGCTTGACCGAGAAACCGCGCAACCTCTTCTACCCACAAAGATAAAGGTCGTTTGGGAAGGTGCTGCATCTGAGACACTGGTGTTATCGCTCACAGGTTTAGAAATGGAAATGGGATCAGCGCGTTTTCAATTAAAGAGCATTGGCAACAATACCTATGAAGGTGATGTGATTTTACCTGTATGTACTTTAGATAAAATGACATGGATCGGTGAACTCACTGATGGTGTCGATACTGTAAACCCTGCAATAAGGATGGCAAGATGAGTAGAAATTGGTCGTTAGCATTGGTTGTCGCTTTTGTACTTGGCTTTGGTGTCAAAAGCTATCTTGATGGGCAAAACGAAGTTCAAGAACAACACGCTGCAAAACAAGAGTTCTCCGCAACGACTCTTTTCGGCAAAGACAACCAACCAACGGAAATCTTTGACCAAACCGATGACAGAATTCGTATCGTTTACTTCGGTTTCACACGCTGCCCAGATGTGTGCCCCACTTCTTTGGCTATGTTGGCCGGAGCACTTAACCAAGTCTCTGATGAAGCAAAAGCCAAGATTCGCCCGATGTTTGTCTCTCTCGACCCTGAGCGTGATGCAGCAGAAGCCTCATACGAATACGCACAATACTTCCACCCAATGATGGAAGGATTAAGTGGTCCTTTGGATGTGACAACCACGCTTGCACACAACTACGGTGTTATTTTCAGAAAGACCAAGCTGGAAGGTTCAGAGTTGGAATACACCCTAGACCACAGCTCATATTTTTATTTTTTAAAGCCCGACGGTACCTTGATTACCAAAGTACCGCACACGTTGACGCCAGCGCCAATTGTTGAGGCTATCAACAAGCTGACGCAGTAAAACGTAAAAACAAAGAACTTACTCAATAAAGTTCAAAAAAAGTCAGGTCCCAGACCAAAAACATAAAAATTAAGGACAACAACATGAAGTTAAAAGCACTTGCTCTAGCAGGCTTATTGCTCACCCCTTTTGCTCAGGCTAGTAGCGATATTATGGTTCATGACGCGTACGCTCGTGCAACCCCGCCTTCAGCAGTGAACAGCGCGGTGTTCACGACTCTGATGAACCACAGCGATAAAGATCGCGCTATTGTTTCTGCAACAACACCTGCAGCAGGTAAAGTAGAACTTCATGATGTAATCATGGATGGCGATGTTATGAAAATGCGCCAAGTTCAAGAGATCACCATCCCTGCAAACGGTGAAGCGGTACTTAAACCTGGTAGCCTACACATCATGTTGTTCGACCTAAAAAGTAGCCTAAAAGAAGGTGAGCAAATCGAGATGACTCTGACTTTCGCCAATGGTGAAACGCAGACCTTCGATGCCCCGGTTAAGAAAGTGATGAGCGGCATGAAGAAGATGAACCACGACCATCATTAATCGTATTCACAATTGATAAAATAATTTAAGCCACGATGACTTCTCGCCATCGTGGCTTTTTGTTAAACTGAGCGCGCTTTTTATTCAAAGCCTGAACACATTAATAAACCAAGGAGAATAGAAGATGATTGTAATGAAAACACTAAAACTGGCAGTAAAAGTAACGCGTTAATTTGTTTGGTTAATCAAACTTTAATCTCGAACTACCAACATTAAGCCATCAGCTGGCTACCGCACACTTTTACCCGGTTTACTGTTGATCGTAAGTGATCAATATCTGCATGCCTGTAAAGCATGACTCAAATCCGGGGTCCTATCGATTTTGAATTCGACCCAAGCTCAAACATTTTTGACGTCTCGACGCTTTTTGAACTGACCAACGCTTTTCGATCTCATCGACAACCTGAGATCTTACAAGACGTTAATGCTCTCACAAGAAAAGAAAGCTCGCACGTCTGGGTAAATAGACATGAATTCACAAAACGCATTTTCTCATCCAATGTCACTTCAACAACTTGGATGGCAACCTGTATTCCAACAACAACTGACACTCGAAGACTATAATCACTCCGTCATTGCTCGTATCGTCGCACATCACCGCAATGGCTATACATTAGCGTCAGAGCAAGGTGAAATTGTTCTACCCATCCACCAAAACCAACCGGCAATGACCGTTGGCGACTGGGTAATATTGAACTCTGAACTGCAATTCGATCGCTTACTAGAACGCCAATCGCTCTTTAGCCGAAAAGCTGCGGGCAGTCGTGTGGCTGAACAATATATTTCAGCCAATATCGACACAGTGTTTATCGTGGTTTCATTGAACAACGACTTTAATCTGAGTCGCATTGAACGCTACCTGGCACTCGCAAATGAAGCACAAGTTGAAGCGGTTATCGTCCTGACGAAGAAAGACTTGTGTGACGACTACGAAGACAAAGTACAACAGGTACAAAGCTTAGACCCGATGCTGATGATCGAAGCGGTCAACAGCCTAGATCAAGACTCAACCCAAGTACTTTCACCTTGGTGTAAAATCGGCAAGACCGTCGCGCTAATGGGCTCTTCTGGTGTGGGTAAGTCGACTTTGGTTAACTCATTGCTAGGTGAAGCATCGCAGGCAACTGGTGGTATTCGTGAAGACGACAGTAAAGGTCGTCATACAACCACATCACGATCACTCCACTTGCTCGCATCAGGTGGCTTGCTTCTCGACACTCCAGGAATGCGAGAGCTACAACTTGCAGACTGCGCTGAAGGCGTGAGTGAAACTTTTTCAGACGTCGAAGAGTTAGCAATGCACTGCCGCTTCTCTGATTGTCATCATGAATCAGAGCCGGGATGCAAGATAAGGGCTGCCATTGAGAGTGGTGAACTGTCTGAAAGACGATTTACTAACTATCAAAAGCTACTGAGAGAGCAAGCAAGAAACGGCGCTTCTCTTGCAGAGCAACGCGCTAACAATAAGCAGCTTTCCAAAATGTACCGAAACGTACAGTCAGAAAGCCGCAATATTAAGAAAGGCTCAGCTTAAGCAGTTGGATATTGACGGTAATCTGAGTTAATCGCTCAACGCTGAGCTGAAACACCGAGCCCCACGTGTCAATCGCGTGGGGCTTTATCTACAAATTCCCTTCCTCATCAACAAGGGATATTAAGATATCGTCTGCTTCCGAAAGTAAAAATTCACCATTTATAATAGTTGGAATTTTTCTTAGCGAGTTAATCATCACGTTAATGTTTCTCTTTATCCAGTTCAATATAATTCCCCCTTGAACAATAAAGTTAAAATACGATTAATCGCGTCACTTTTACTACCAGATTGACTGAATATAACGAACATAAAGTATCGATTACCGGACAAGTATAATCACCTTCAGAAGAAAATTTCATTTCAAACCACCTTCCAAGGAGATAGAAAATGCTTCGTCTAACCACCATATTATTAACGCTTCCTCTAGCTGCCTGCTCTACAATAAATACTGACTTCGAAAAGCAAACCGATTTCTCAATGTATAAAACCTATGATTTCAGCTCGCCCGGGACTGCGAAAGAAGAGAAGAACAAAATACCGATTAGTATCGACTCAATCAGGATTGAAAGTGCGATCATTAAAGAAATGAGCCGCACAGGGGTTTCATTTGTAGAGGACGGAGGCGACCTATACGTCCGCTACCAACTTCAGCAAGCATCTGAACTTGTGTCTTCCGGCTCGTCAGTTGGTATTGGCTATGGTTGGAACAATTTCCGTGGGGGAATGTCCACTCCACAAAATTATCACCGACAGACGTACGGACAATTGGTTGTAGAACTGATCGATGATAGAACCAACATCGTTGTATGGACAGCGAATTCAAGCCGAAAATTGACTCGCTCAATGAGTTCTAAGGAACGTGAAGAGCTGATTTACGAGGAGATCGCTGAAATGTTTCAACAGTACCCTTCGTACAAATGATTGAAAACTTCTAGGTGATAACTTCTTCAAATATCGGCCATTGAATGTGCAGATAGAGGAAGCCTAGGCATTAGAGGAAGAAGGCACCAAAGCCACTAATGCAATAGATCAAAGCTGCATCATATTGTTATATTCCCTCAACCTTAAAGCTAACGCTGTAACTCACGTCCGAGTGACGAGTTTCACTCCAATCACGTTAGGAGCTCCATTTTCGTCTATATATAGCGAGACGTTTAAGGGGATGCCTAACGTACTCAAATGCTCTTTATGTACCAGACTCGACTCTAAAACAGGATCGTGAAACATAATTGTCAGCGAGGGCAAAAAGCGGCTATTCAGCTTGATTGGCAAACCTAGAATATTCAAACGCGATAGCATTTAACAACTGAGGTAAGTCTTTAATATTGTGTTTATTAATTTCGATATAATCATCAACGAAGTGGTCTTTTTCTTCGGCTGCCTTATTAATAGAACAACCTAATAATAGAATACAACTTAGCGCTAAAAGGGTTAGCTTCTGCATTTACAATGCCTTGATTAGTTTTAGGTAAGGGATGAGGATAGAAGTGGTAAAAAGCTCGAAAGGCGCTCAATAAATCGACATTCACTTTTATTGAGCATGAACCTTCTCGTAGTTCCATTTCAATCATATTTACTCAATCATTTAACTGTTATTGCGTCTTATCAATCCAATATTTCACCATTAGCGAAAACTCTTGGTACCTATCTTGATAACAAAAATGACCACTGTCTTTGAATACTGTTAACTCAGCATTCGACATGCGTTTAGCTAAACGTTCTCCATTATCGACGTAAAGAATTGCATCGTTTTCTCCCCAAAATATCTGAGTGGGTAACTCTATTTTATCGAGCAATGGATCAACCGTTGCTAGACTTTTTGGGTAATCTTTAAACCATTGCATGACGGCAGGAATTCGATTGCGATAAGAAGCAATATAGTCGGAAATCTCTTCTTGATTGGGGCGATAGTTCGTATAGCAAACCTTGATACAGCCTTGAACTAAAGAGCCAGCCCCTGTCACTTTAAAAACAGTGCGCCAAAACGATGAGTCGACCATTTTTCGGATGGCGCTTGCATTTGACGAAGGATTAATTGCTGGGCCATCGCCTATCAATAAACTTTTGACATCATTGTCATATGTGCCCACATAGTAAACGATCGCGGGCATACCAACGTCAGGCCCCAATAAATGTGGTTCTTGAATATCCAAATGATTTAAGAATTCTTTTAAAAAGTCGCCTTGAGCCTTGAAAGACATGTATTCAATCCCGCCCGCACTGCCGCCGAACCCAGGCATATCGTAAGCATATAGGTTGTAGTGTTCAGCCAACCCTGTCCAAATAGGGGCATACGCAAGAATGCTTTGAGGAAAAGGGGAAAGCATCACAAGAGTCGGTTTACCAATCGCTTCAGAATGTGCGTATCGAATATCGACACCATTTATCTTGGTTCGCTTTATTGGCATGGATGGTGTCGTTTCAAATGTTGGGAACATTGGATAGTCGTTTTTTCTTCGCAACTGCTCCAAGCTTTTATATTCAGAAGTCAATAACATCAGTGCCGATGCGTTAATACGATCAAACACGCTAATTTTTTCTATCTTAGGAGTATGTGTCATTAATTAATCTCTATTTAATTCTCTGAAGTTAAAAGACGCTGAAACCATGATTAAAAATTTCCATCCAATTTGTTTCTGGTTCTCAAAAAATAGTATTGGGGTTTACTCAACTCAGTATTTACAGCTATCAATAATTGTAGTTAACACCATTATTACTAATATTATCGCCACTACTTTACCGATATATTTGATGTTAACTAACATCGTTGGGGTCTGTTAAAACTCGTTAAATTACGTCATTTATGCTATGTTTATGACCTAATTCACAGAGGTTTGGATGGATCAATGACTATCAACACAACTTACTTTATAAGGGTAAATAGCCTGATGAATTTGTATTACAACGTATGTAATCAATATTATTCAGATCCAATCTCCCCACAGACAATTCCCCAATCCGCGTTTAATCACACAATGAACCTGTTGCCCATTTCTGAGGTATTTCAGCTTTATGAAGAACTCGAATGCTATACAAAAAATCCAAACTTTATGCTCGAGGCTGTGCGCCATTTCCGGGTCGAAGACTTGGGCGGATTAGGCCAATGGATGTTCTCTGGTCATGACTTAATGTCGACGATAAGAAAGGTAAATTACGGCATGGGGTGTATTCAATCCGGTGCTTTTTGGGTTGCTGCACCTGCGGGGTCTATCATCAAGTGGACTTACAACAATCAGTATGATGCAGAACACTTAGACGTTCATGACAGTATTAGAGTCGCTGTTTTGATGTCAAAAATATTGAAAAAATACCTTGGGGCAGACTTTGCTCCGATGCGCGTACTACTTTCAGGAGAGCGTGCGGATGAGAAACTATATCAAGATTATTTTGGCTGTGATGTCGCGTGGAATCATCATCAAACAGAGATCTGGTTTCATTCCAGCTTACGCTTGGCAAACCTGGCTGATAATCAAGATACCAAGCAAACCTTTTCGCTGAATTTTGAGGATTTGGACCGATGTTTAGACATGCCCGATCCTAGCGATGACACTAAGTTAGTTTATGAAGCCATCAACTACTCATGTCATTTTGGTTTACCGACACTCGAAAGAGTATCGAACCTGTTGGGCCTATCAATTCAGCAGTTTCAACGTAGATTCCATAAATATGGCCACAACTTTACCGAAATGTGTGGTTTTGTCTTAAGCAACAAAGCGGTCAAAATGCTAAGCCAATCAATACCAGTCGAAGAAGTTGCAAGCAGTTTAGGGTATAACCATCTCGATAGCTTTACGCATATGTTTAAGAAGCATCGAGGCATGACACCCAAGCAATATCTCAAATCATTGGAATAAAATAAAACATCCGCAGAGTGTCTCTACTTGCGGATGAGAAAGGTTGCATCACCTCGCTAGATGGCTTGGATACTGATCTCGACACGGCGATTGCAGGCTCTTCCGTCTTCGGTTGCATTGTCACAAATAGGGTAACGTTCACCAAGGCCGCTGGTACTGATGCGTCCACCTTTCACTTTTTGATTCACTAAGTAAGCTTTTACTGAATCAGCACGTTTCTCAGACAACTGCTGATTAGAAGCATCATTGCCAGTACTGTCGGTATAGCCTTTGATCTGCAAATACGAATCTGGGTACTCGACCAATATTCTCGCAACACCATTCAATGAATTGTATACCGTCGCTTCAAGTAGGTATTCACCAGAGCGAAAACCGATGCCGTTTTCCATCACCAACACTAACTCATTTTCACCAACACGCTTTACTTGAACGCCTGAATCTAGCAACTCCTGACGCAAAGCTTCCTCTTGTTTATCCAGTGAGTAGCCGACTCCTCCACCGATGAGACCGCCAGCCGTTGCCCCAATTAACGCTCTCTTTTTCCGTTCTTTTGAATTATCTCCAGACAGGAGACCAATCGCAGCACCAGACAAAGAACCAATCGCAGTCCCTTTTGTTGTGGAATTCGTTTCCATCTCACCAGTCGTTGCGTCCTGACGTTGAGTCGCCTGACAGCCCACCAAGCTCGTTAATAGCAACAGAGAGATAATAGGTTTAATGCATCTTTTTATTTCAGAAGATATGAATAGCATAAATATATTCCAGTTAAATTTAGACTTTCGATTAAATATTCACTGAATAGCAAACATATTAAAATTACAGACCACGACTGTGGCCCGTAATTTCATTAATAATCTTATTTTGAATAATTCGGAATTAAATAACCGAATTAACTCTGGTTCTAGATCTAGAAAGAGTAGAAGTAGTAAAGCTGCGACTTCATACGTAAAATGATTCCACGTATTACATCAAGAAACGCCATAAGCTCTGTTGGCTTTTCTCCGCTAATCCAAGCTAAACCAACCGAGCCGACTGGTACGCTATAGCCTTCAGGTTCAAAGACTTTCAACCTAACAAAGTGATGTTTGTTTTGTAGGTTCTTGCCTGTCGTAGAGCGAACATTCTGGTCAAAGCCAAGCAAGTTACTTTGCGCTTCGCCGGTTGCTTCAATAATACCTTCAACCTCTGCCGTGAATACTTTCCCTGGATAAACTGGCGTTGTAAATTCAGCCAATTGACCCGGTTTAACATTTCTAATCGCTTGATGATTCACTCTCATCAATACGTATTTCTCGTTGGTGTACATCTGCAATCGTGGAACTCTAGAAACAAGCTGACCTTCACGAAGAATAAAGTTAGTCACAAAGCCATCAGCGGGTGCATAAATCTTGGTGCTATCAAGATCCCATTTCGCTTTATTCACCTTCTGAATTGTTTCGTTAAAGTCTGACTGACGGGATTCAACCGAGAGTTCCGCTTTGGTTATTTGTAGCTTGGCTTTCTCTACATCAGATTTCTTTTTGCTCAGCTGTGACTCATGCTTGGCCACAGTGTACACAGCAGAATCGGCGACCGTTTGCTGGTTATCAATCATGCTTTCAGTGATCGTATTACGCACGACTCGGTTTTGTTCAAGATAACGCTTCAACGTTCTTTTCTGTAAGTCTCTATTTGACTGAGCAGCTGAAAGCTCACTTTGTGTCATTTCAAAATCATGTAACGCTGCCTGATAGCTGGATTCAGCGATTTTTACTTCTTCAGCCGCAGTGCTAACCGCTACGTTTGCCGAGTCGCGCGAAATCTTCGCTTGTTCATAAGCAATTTGATAAGGCTCGTTTTCAATCTCATAGATTAACTGCCCTTTCTCAATGCGTTGGTTCGGGGTGATATAAATCTGGTCGACCTTGCCCGAGACATTGGTTGAGGTTGGGCGAAGCTGAATGTGAGGAGACTGCACCACAGAGCCTCCCGACAAATCCATTGGTGTATAGTTAATTAATCCTACCCACACAAATAACAACCAACCACTGCCTCCTAGATAAGCGAATGCTTTAGTCCCTGTGTTCCAAGGCATGCCAACAAGTCTTAATAAATAGATGAACAAACACCAAACCGCTAAACCTTCTAACATTTAGACATCCTCTGATTGATTAACTTGAGCCGGAGAATTCCATAAATCACGCAGTCGGATAATGGCTTTTTCAAAATCTACAAAAGCAATGATAATGGCGAGCACCCACACCCAGTGCCAAATGAAGCCAATCCAAGTGAGCGCGGTAATCAACCCTATCTGATGGTGGTCAGTCTTATGAGCCTTTTGAATAGGGATCTCGTGAAGCTTCCAAAAACCGAACAGGCCAGCCGCTATGGTGCTGATCAGCACGATAGCGGCTGCTATATGTAAAACGGTATCTGCAGAGGTCTCTACATAAGGGATACTGATTAAACTCATTGCTCATACTCTTGTAAATTAAGACCAACACAGGATATATGCCACCCACTTACAACGGCAATTTTAGATAAATTACGTCATATAAAATAACATGATGATATAGATCACCAGATAAGGTGTGCGATATATCAAAGTAGCAAGGTATTAAGTTCAGTAGCCTGACGCTATTAAGGAGAGCTGATGAGATTCAAAGCTAACGCTGCTTAAGTAGGTGGGAATGCCGATAGAAAGATTAGATAACGACAAAACATGGCAAGTCATGCACCAACGTAGATTAAGCAAAGTAGGTGATGTCTATGATGTCTGTTGAAGTGGCTTTTTTACCTATACAAGTTTAGGCAGCTATTTCCGAACACAATGTTTTTATCAGTAATGGTTTACACACCATAAATACTAGAACATTAAGCCAATGGAACATTATTCAGCAGACTTATACCTCAACAAAAGCACAAAAATTTAACATTTAGCTCTAAAAACACCACGCAGCGCAAACAATCACCCTAAAAGTAAACTATTCCTAGACACCCTCTTAGATCCCGCTAATATGACCGCCCATTCCACTAGTGTATAGTTGGATTTGGTACAACTTTATAAAAAAATACATCACTATAATAAATTAACAATTGCAGGTATTTTATGCAAAATCACAACATGCTCGCCCGCATCGCTCGTGGAAATCTCGTTCTACAGATCCTTGCTGGTATTGTTTTCGGTGTCGTTCTCGCCATGGTTTCTCCTTCAGCAGCTCAAGATGCAGGCCTATTAGGTAGTCTGTTTGTTGGTGCTCTGAAAGCTGTTGCCCCAATTTTAGTATTCATTCTTGTTGCAGCTTCTATCGCAAACCAAAAGAAAGGTCAGCATACTCATATGCGTCCAATCATTGTGCTTTACCTGATTGGTACGTTCTCTGCAGCACTGACTGCT
This sequence comes from Vibrio sp. 10N.286.52.C3, assembly GCF_041468865.1. Lineage (NCBI taxonomy): Bacteria > Pseudomonadati > Pseudomonadota > Gammaproteobacteria > Vibrionales > Vibrionaceae > Vibrio > Vibrio sp. 10N.286.52.C3. Next base: position 91,496 of record NZ_JBFRJM010000016.1, read on the forward strand.
GTAGTACTGAGCTTCATGTTCCCAACCACTTTGACACTGGTTGCTGGCGCTGAAGGTGCTAACCCTCCTCAAGGTATTGCAGAAGTTCTTCATACGCTTCTATTCAAGCTTGTAGATAACCCAGTTAGCGCACTAATGAACGCGAACTACATCGGTATTCTTGCTTGGGCTATCGGTCTTGGTCTTGCACTGCACCACGCATCTGCAACAACCAAAGCGGTTTTCGAAGACCTTAGCCACAGTGTTTCACACATTGTTCGCTTCATTATTCGTCTTGCGCCATTCGGTATCTTCGGCCTTGTTTCGACTACATTCGCAACAACGGGCTTCGATGCACTAGCAAGCTACGGTCAACTGCTAGCGGTTCTACTAAGCTCAATGCTGATCATTGCTCTTGTCGTTAACCCACTGCTTGTCTTTGTAAAGACAAAACAGAACCCATACCCACTTGTACTGCAATGTATTCGTGAGTCTGGTGTAACGGCATTCTTCACTCGTTCAAGCGCTGCAAACATCCCAGTGAACATGAACCTTTGTAAGAAGCTAGAGCTAGATGAAGATACTTACTCTGTATCTATCCCTCTAGGCGCAACCATCAACATGGCGGGTGCTGCAATCACCATCACTGTGTTAACGCTTGCAGCTGTACACACAATGGGTATTGAGATTGATATCTTCACTGCGATTCTACTAAGCCTTGTTGCTGCAATTTCAGCATGTGGCGCATCAGGCGTTGCCGGTGGTTCACTGCTACTGATTCCTCTAGCTTGTGGCCTATTCGGTATATCAAACGATGTAGCGATGCAGGTTGTAGCGGTTGGTTTCATCATTGGTGTGATTCAAGATTCGGCTGAAACAGCACTTAACAGCTCAACTGACGTAGTGTTCACTGCGGCTGTATGTAAAGCTGAGCAAAACAAAGCTTAACAGCTCTTGGGTATTAGGCTTTAGCTCTAAGCTCTAAGCTCTAAGCTCTAAAAGCAAATAGCACACAAATAAAAAGGGAAGCATTCGCTTCCCTTTTTTGTTGTCTTGGTTTTCTAGATTACGGTTAGAAGCTATATAGATTTATAGATTTATAGATTTATAGATTTATAGCTTCAGTCATTTTTGTCTAACTCATCAAAGCTAACCAACACGTTTTAGTGGTTGCTTTTCCAGCTTGGATCCACGGCTGCCTGACTGAAGTCTAGAGGGTCACTATTTGGGGTCGCTTGTCTCTCTGTTGATGCTTGCTCGGAATTAGGTTGTTGGCTGTAATCAACATTCGTATCTTGAGCACTCGCCGTTTGAGTATCTAGATGGCTCGCATCTACTTTTAATGCCTCACCTTCTTCATCAGACGCTTCTTTCACTTTCTTAGGGATCGGTATATTGCGCTTGTAGAGCTTATTGAGCGCTTTAATGATTGAATGCTTAGTGATCGCTTCTTGAGTCAACTTAGTCATGATCGGCTTAGTCAGAGCTTGTAAGCCCACGACGGCATCGACACCCAGTTCACCACCAACTTTATCCCGCAAATGCTTCGCTTCTGAGTAGCCAAAATGAGCAGACAAAAATAGCCAGATATAAGCAATCGCGTTGCCGTGTTCACCATGGTCAATCCAAGCTTCGCCAGCTCTAAACATGGCTTCTGCACTGTTCTTTTCTGCGGCAGTTTCAAACCAGTACACCGCTTCGCCGTGATTCGGTTCAACACCAACACCGTTCAAATAGCTCATACCCAGTTTGATCTTGCCGTCTAGGTTGTTTTTTTCAGCGGCCTTTTGGTACCACTCGACAGAGCTTTCAGCCGAGTAATCTGGATTCTCTTTGTCTAGGCACCAGTCACCCATGAATAGCATCGCTTCGGTATTACCACCTGCAGCTGACTCTTCGATGTAAGTGTAACCTTTAGGGATATTCTTATCCGTACCGCGACCAAACACGAGCGCTTTACCCATCTCAAATTTCGCAACCAAATCATTATCCAGTGCAGATATCGCAAGCTGCCAAAAATTGGCTTTTTCTCTTAAAATCAGGTCTTCTTTGCGCTTCATACTGAGTCGCACAACGCCATACATACCGTTGATATTATCTAAATGAGCCGCTTTGTCATACCAATACAAAGCTTCTTTAATATTGTTACGTTCAGCCTCTTTCGCTAAATACAAAATCGATGGCGTATGGCCTGTTTCAGCCTTAAAGTGGCGTTCTTTTTGTTCTTGTATTCGAGCCTTTTCAATCGCCTTTCGGTAAGCAACTGCTCGCGCTTTTCGTTCTTGCTCTAACCGTTGCTTTCTTAGCGATAAAGAAATCAGCCAAACGGCCACAAGTATTAACGAAAGAGCCGTCGCACCAATTGCGATTCCCATTGTACTCATAAAATATATTAACCTAACTCGGCTGATACAAATCTCTATATCGAGGTGTCATCAACCATAGTGAATGTTTCGAATTATAGGGAAAAGCGCCGTTATTGACACGTTCCGCCCCAAAATGAACTTAGTTCAGTATCTCAGGAATACATAGCGATAAAAAGTCTACTTAGACCTATCCTTATGCACTCCATAAATGGTGTGATCTTGCTTCAATAGAGTTCGATAATGAAGACCACCTTTGAGCAAAATAATCTTAAAAAACGACAACGAAATTGATGAATACCTATCAGCAATTTCGTGTCGCTGTAGTTAGTTCAGTTGACCGTATATGTAAGCCAGTTCAGCAACCGTTTTAGCAGAAAATTTCTTCATTAAACTCGCTCGGTGTACTTCTACCGTTCTCATCGCGATACATAATTCATCGGCAATTTTCTGGTTACGTTTGCCGTCGATAATCTGCTTAAGAATATCGATTTCTCGCTCAGTTAACGACGCATACGCTTGGCGATAAACATTCATGTGTAAATGCTTTTCAGAAGCATCCAAACCTTGTTTGATTGCCTCAGCTAACTCACTGCCTTTAACTGGCTTTTGAAAGAAGTTCACCGCACCGGCTTGCAATGCCTCGACCGCCATTGGTACATCACCGTGACCCGTCAGATAGATCACCGACAGTGGGCTCTGCGCCTTCACCATCAACTCATGAACTTGCTGCCCTCTCATTTCGGGCATTCTACTATCCAATACCACGCATCCTGGAACACTCAGATCCACTGCACCCAAAAAGCTCGGGCCATCTTCATAGGCTGTCACCTTGAAATCGTGCTCTTCCAATAAGAACACCAATGAGTCACGCATCGACTCATCGTCATCAACCACATAGACCGGCAACGTTTGATGAAGTTCAGGCATAACAAGATTCCTTATCAATCATTTGAAAGAGAAAAAGGTAACGTCACTGCGACGTGACAGCCGTGAGGAGTTAATGATTTGATGGCCATTTGGCCGCTATGGTCTTCAATCACATCTTGGCAAATCGCAAGCCCTAACCCCAAGCCGTTTTCTTTGCTACTCACAAAGGCTTGAGTGACTTGTTGCTCGGTGAAATCTAAGCCCGTGCCGTTATCGATAACCGACAGCATCATTTTATCCGGTTGATACTCGGTAATCACTTTAATTGTTGGTGGTTCGCTGTTTTTGTTATCAATATCAGACGCAGCGCTTTGTTCGCGATGCTGTTGTGCGTTACACGCGTCCGTCGCATTGTTGATCAAATTTACAACCACCTGCTGCAATCCGACAGGGTCAACATGTAGCGTGATAGGTTTACCCACGACATAACGTTCAATGGTTATCTTGTGTTTCTCTAATCGAAATTGCAGTAGCTCGATGGTATCTGTAAGAAGCACTTCTATATCAGTTTGAGATTTATCTGATGAGCGTTTTTTGATCATGTTTCTCAAGCGCTGGATGATCGCATCAGCACGGTCCACTTGCGACTGGATCTTCTCAAATACAGGCTCTATGTCAGTCAGCGGTTTGTTCTTCGAAATCCGCAGTAAACCACCTTCGCTATAATTCCGAATTGCTGCCAGAGGCTGATTAATCTCGTGTGCCAAGCTACTTCCCAGTTCACCAACTACCGCGATACGTTGTGAGTGCTCTAGTTGTTCACTCTTACTTTTCAGCTTGTACAGCGTCGCTTCTAGTTGCTTTTTGCTGCTACTGAATTTGTATTCTAGCCAGAAGTGGTAAGCATTCAGCGACACGACAAGAATAAAGAACGCCCATGCCCACTGTTGATTGTACTTGAGCCAGATTAACGCTTCTTTCCACCAAGGTTGTTGCAGTGGATGCATGTCGAGTTGTTGATATAGCTTGTCGATCGACAGCAAGCTTGTCGGTGACGTCCAGCCCGATGCATTCGCTGCAATGGCTGGCGCACTGCTTTTTGGCATCGCAAATAACACCTGACTCATTTGTTTCGCCAGTGCCGAAGACGCTCGCTCTGTTTTGGCAAACGACCAGTTAGGGTACAACGGTGTAGACACCTGACATCGGACCCCTTCTGGTGCTTGATTCTCGATAACACGATATTGACCCGCCACCAGCAAACCTTCGCTGATCATGCTCTCGACCAAACACGCAGGCACCACCGCAGCTTCAATGTGCCCTTCACGTAGTTGATACAAGCTAGCATCAATAGGGAAACCTAAGAACTGAGTATTAGAGAAAAAGTGATTGGGGTTGAGCCCTTGTTGCATCACTTGGTAACGCATAGTGAGGTAACCACCAAAAGCATTTTCAGAGACTGCCGCAATCGGCTTACCGCTAAGTTGTTCGAGAGAGATATAAGGCGACATTCTTCTCACCACCAAGGCGGAACCAATGCTGCGTGTATTACTTGAGCCTTGAGCTTCAAAGTTATGACTGGTCATGGTCGCCATCCAAGAAAGCGCATACTGGCGTCCTAATCGAACCGCCTGACCGGGGTTGGTGATAACAAAATCAACAGTCACATCTTTTACCGCTTCGGCCATCTCTTCCAAGTTGAAAGGCTTGAGAACAAAGTGTTTTCCGGGAATGCGCTCCGACAGCCAATCCATCGTCGGCTGCCAACGCTGCTGTGCGGAAAGCTTACCTCGAGTCGCCAACACGCCAACTTCTATGATTTGCTCAGACCCAACAGTGCTTGTCGTTGCAATATCTTGCTCCGATTGAGCCGCTAAACACGCGCCTGCGGTTAGGCTCAACCAACAAAGGCCAACGATTGTCATTAGGTTTCTGACTGTCACTGAAATCTCTTTCTCCAAACGGACTGTTTATTCAATTTATTCTCGATTCATTTTATGTCAGCGGCGTGTTTCGCGCTTAGCTCATGCTTGAGCGCCTTAAATAAGCCTCTAAAACAAAGCATAACAGCTAGATAGCGAAAACCACATTTGTTCTAGATCAAGTTTGATCTGGGTATGTGGAAATCCACAATACCCCGTGAACGGTCAAAAACTGACAATGAGCCTAACAGATCGAATACCCATTTATAGGTACCTCTATGGACTCATTGAAAAGACGGTTTCTCAGCCAATTCGGCAAGGTTTCCGCTGGTGCTGCGCTCATTCCCATTGCCGGAATCAACACCGCAGTCGCAAGCACAGCCATTCGCAATAACAACCAACCTGACCGCAAAGGCAAAATAGGCAAACGCTACGCCATGGCGATTGATTTACGTAAGTGCGTTGGCTGTCAGGCGTGCACTGTTGGCTGTAGCGTTGAAAACCAAGCGCCAATTGGCCAGTTCAGAACCACCGTAAAACAGTATGAAGTCTCCCTTGATGATGGTTCGACGGCTCAACAAGACGTGAAATCATTCATGTTACCTCGCCTATGTAATCACTGTGACAACGCCCCCTGCATCAAGGTTTGTCCAGTTCAAGCGACCTTCCAACGCGAAGACGGTATTGTCATGGTCGACAACGAACGCTGCGTAGCCTGTGCTTACTGTGTTCAAGCTTGTCCTTACGATGCTCGTTTCATTAATAACGACACCCTTACCGCAGACAAATGCACCTTCTGTGCACACCGCCTTGAAGACGGCTTACTGCCTGCTTGTGTAGAAACCTGTGTCGGTGGCGCGCGTGTCATTGGCGACCTTAAAGATCCAAACAACGAGATCAACCGTCTGCTCAATGAAAACCAAGACGACATCAAGGTGCTTAAGCCAGAGCAGAATACCAACCCCCATGTTTTCTATATCGGCATGAACGAGCGATTCGTTAGTCACATTGAAGGCCAACCTGCGATTTATGATCCAGCCGCCATCGATAACTCATCCTCTAGCAAACAAGAATTGGCAATCGCGACACAAGGCAAACAAGGAGAGACAGCATGAATATCACTGAGGTGTTAGTCCCCGCTCAAGAGATCGCTTGGCTACCGTGGGCGGTTCAATATTTCTTCTACATAGGTTCAGCCTACGCGGCCGCTATTTTGTTCTTGATTGCACTGATCTTTAAAAACTCAACCAGTCACCAATTCCGTTCTGCCCTTGTGCTTGTGATGGCCATTGGCGCGATTGTTGGACCATTAGCATTAACCGGTGACTTGCACCAACCCGGACGTGCGTGGCACTTCTATGCTCATATTACGCCTTGGTCATGGATGTCATTGGGCTCTTTGTTTCTACCTTTATTTTCTGGTCTGGCTGTCACGACGGCTTGGGTTTACCTGCGTGACGACATCGCACAGCTTAAACAAAGTGAAAACCCATTTCTAAAACGTTTGTCTTGGCTGACGCTAGGTAAATGGCAAATATCATCAAAGCTGATGATTGCACTCGCTGCTGTGACGGCTATTTCGGGCCTAAGCATCGCGCTTTATACAGGCGCAGAGATTGCGATTTTGGCGAGCCGACCGCTTTGGCATCAACCGGCTTCTCCACTACTTTGGTTCACGACCGCATTCTTTGCTGCAACGGGTTTAACGCTGTTGATTTGGGCTCTTCTGCCTTCAAGCAAGCCAAGCTTAAAACCAACAGACCTAGCTCTGATACAAAGAACCATTACCTTAACGGGTGGCCTTGCCATCATTCTCACGTCGATTTGGGCATCTAACCATGGTCACTTCAGCCTGTATGAGAATGACGCTTGGGGCATCAATTTAGGCATTATGACCACCAGCATTTTGCTGTGCATGATCTTGGTTCTACCACTGCAACGCCTATCGCAAAGTAAGCTAGGAATTATCTGTGTTGCGCTTGCGACCATAGTTTCTGCATGGGCGGTACGTTGGGTCACCATGATGGAAGTTCAAACCATTCCACGTTTCGATGTTGGCCCATTCCCTTATGAACTGCCGATGGGTAGCGCAGGATTACTCGGCATTGTTGGTATGTGTGGTCTTTGGTTAGCACTTGCGTTGTTCGCCTCTGAGATCGTGTCTACTGGTTCTACACGAACAACTGGTTCTGCACCAAAGACAACATCGAAGCCAAACCAAAATACACCTTCACCACTTAACCGCTCACATAGCTTGTAGTCTGAGGAATCATCATGGATAACAAACGTCGTCAATTTTTAAAAGCAGGCCTTGCTGCCGGTGGTGTTGGAGCTTTTGCTGCAGGTTATGCGACAACCACAAAACACATGGTTCACGGTGCTATCGATGGCACCGCGGGTAAGAAAACCAACCACATCCATCACGGTAATTCGCTAGAGACGGAATACAGTGTCGATGAGCAAGGTAAGATCTCGCCGAATCCAAACCAACGCGTTGCACCATCAATGTGTTTTGGTTGCTGGACACTGTGTGGCTTGCGTGTACGTATCGATAATCGCAATGACGAGATCTTGCGTATCTCAGGTAATCCGTATCACCCACTATCAAGTGATCAGCAGATCCCGTTCAAAACACCGGTAAAAGACGCCTACATTGGCTTGTCTGGTGAGTCAGGCATCAATAACCGCTCGACAGCCTGTGCCCGTGGTAACGGCATGTTGGAGATTCAAAACAGCCCATACCGAATCACTCAACCGTTAAAACGTGTTGGTAAACGAGGTGAAGGCAAGTGGGAGCCGATCAGCTACGAACAACTTATCTCTGAGATCACCGAGGGTGGTGACTTATTCGGTGAAGGTAAAGTTGAGGGCTTACGATCGATTCGTGACATCGAAACACCACTCGATCCAAACAACCCTGAATACGGACCAAAAGCCAACCAACTGCTTGTGACCAATGCCGGTAATGAAGGCCGTGACGACATCTTGAAGCGCTTTGCATTTAACAGCTACGGCACACGCAACTTTGGTCACCACGGCTCTTACTGTGGCTACGCATTCCGTGCAGGTTCTGGCGCGATCATGAACGATCTAGACAAGTTCTCGCACCTAAAACCCGACTTCAACAACGCAGAGTTCATTCTTTTCATCGGCATGTCTCCAGCTCAAGCGGGTAACCCGTTTAAGCGCCAAGCGAGACAATTGGCTGAGGCTCGTACCAACGGAAAACTGAGCTACACCATTGTGACTCCAAGCCTTCCGGCAGGATCGTCAAGCCTTGCGGCGGGCGATCGCAACAACTGGCTACCGATCAAACCGGGCACCGATTCAGCATTAGTTCTGGGCATGATCCAATGGATCATCGACAACCAGCGCTACAATCACGACTTCTTGTCTCGCCCAAGTGCGCAAGCGATGAAGCAAGCAGGCACCACACACTGGTGTAATGCATCTCACCTTGTGATCAGTGACGAGTCGCACCCACAAAATGGGCGTATGCTTCGTGCATCGGATATAGGGTTGCTAGAAACAGGCGAACCGATGTCTGACGATGACGGATTTATCGCACTTGATGTGACAACGTCACTATTAGCATCACATCTTCAGGTGAATGAAGCGGCTCTGTTCGTCGATCAAGACGTAGAAGTTGATGGTCAGACTGTTCGTGTTAAGTCTTCTCTACAAAGATTGAAGGAAGAAGCCTTCAAATATGACCTTGCATACTACAGTGAGCAGTGTGAGATCCCGCAGGACCAAATTATTGCGCTAGCGAAACGCTTTACCAGTTACGGGACGAAAGCAGTCGTGGATACTCACGGTGGCAACATGCACACCAACGGCTTCTACAACTCGTTCTCTATTCTGATGCTGAACGCGCTGATCGGTAACATCAACGCGAAAGGCGGTGCGATGGCGAAAGCGGGCGGCTACCCGACTTCGGTTGCTGGTCCACGTTACGACTTTACCAAGTTTAAAGGTAAGACTAAGCCTCAAGGTGTATTCTTGTCCCGCAGCAAGTTCCCGTATCAAAAAACTAGCGAATACAAACGTCGCGTTGCCGCAGGCGAGTCACCTTACCCGACCCGCGCGCCGTGGTACCCAATATCAGCTCCGCTTTTAACTGAGCACTTATCAGCTGCGATTGACGGTTACCCTTACCGCGCAAAAGCGTGGATCAACCACATGGCGAACCCACTTTATGGCGCTCCGGGTTTAGATAACTTACTAGGCGATAAGCTGAAGGATCCAAAGCAGCTTGGTTTGATCGTGTCTATCGATGCCTTCATCAATGAAACAACAGCATTATCAGATTACCTAGTGCCAGACACAGTGACCTATGAAAGCTGGGGCATGGCAACCCCGTGGCATGGCGTTGCAACTAAAGCGATCACTGCTCGTTGGCCGATTGTTGAGCCTAAAACCTCACGCACTCAAGACGGGCGCGCCATTAACCTAGAGAATTTCTTTATTGATGTGGCAAAAACACTGGGCTTAGGTGGCTTCGGCGACAACGTAATCAAAGACAACCAAGGTAACTGGCACGGTATTCATAGCGCTGAAGACTTCTACCTGCGCTCGGCTGCTAACTTGGCGTTCGTAAAAGGTGGCGTGCCGAATGTAGACGCGGAAGATATTGTTTGGTCTGGTCTAGAGCGCCTTATACCTGTAATGAACAAAACGCTTAAACCAGAAGAGATGCTCAAAGTGGCGTATATCTTTGCGCGTGGCGGTCGTTTTGAAGACGCAACCAATGCCTACACCAATGAAACTATGAAGTACAAATGGACCAAACCTTTGGCTATCTGGAATGAAAAGCTGGGTACCTCTCGCAACACCATCAGTGGCGAACAGTACATGGGTTGCCCGACATGGTATCCACAAAAACTGGCAGACGGCACGCCTTTGGCTAAACAGTTCCCAGTAACAGAGTGGCCATTTACGCTAACTAACTTCAAGTCCAATATTCACAGTGCGGTATCGAATTTGTCACCACGCTTAGAATCCATCAAGGGGGTAAATCCGGTTTACATCCACCCGCAAGACGCCTCTTCTGCAGGCATCAAAACCGGTGACGTATTTGCCATTGAAACACCGAGTTCAACCACACACGCGTTGGCGATGGTGATTGATGGCATCAAACCGGGCACATTAGGCTTTGAACACGGCTTTGGCCACAAAGAGCTCGGTGAGCGTGCACACTGGATTGGTGACACACAACAACCAGTGAAGATGAAGTCAAACGATGGCGTTAATATCAATGATATTGGTTTAATTGACCCAACGAGAGAAGGCAAAGGCGTCATGTTGGATTGGGTGGTAGGCGCAGCAGCAAGACAAGCGCTTCCGGCTAAGATCTACAAAGTCTAATCAGTGATCCAATACTTATTCATTCCTGAATAGGAACGCAGCAGAGCAACTTCGTCATTCGAAGTTGCTCTGCTTTTTAACAACCAATACATCGGCAGCATTCAATCCGTAATATTCAATCCAACCCGCAAACTCTCTTCACTTCTATTCTCTTTGCTTCTCTTCACCGTAACTTTTTTAGCCAGCCCCCATAAAGCAGCTATGCTTATACAATCGGTGCCATAAAAGAGCCTTAACAAGCAGTTATACCGAGGCGAACATGGCAGTTCCCTTGCATTTCATAAACGGCAGTTGGATCAACCTATCGAAGTTCACATCAATACCATTATGGTAACTGAGGTTATTAATGTGAGACTCACCTCAAGTTCCAAGTGAATTAATGTGGAAATCCACAATAGCGCGAACAACCAATTATGTCGAAAATGCGTGCATTACAACCAATAGCGACGCCTCATGACTAAGCTGACAATTAAAACTCAAACTCTAACGCTTTGCATCGCTGCTCTAGGAAGCCTTTCTTTATCCGCTTTTGCACAAGCAGCACCCAATCCAATGCCAGAAGCCGCAGAAACTTGTAGCGGCTGCCATCAAGCCGACGGTAAAGGCATGCCCAACATTGCCCCTATGCTTGCAGGGCTCAATGCTGACTATCTAGAACATCAACTGGTTCTGTTCTCAAGTGGTGAGCGTCAAAGCGCGATCATGAAGGGAATGGCTGACGGTGTATCTGATCCCGCTGTTCGTCGTGAGGTCGCAGAATACTTTGCATCACTACCTTCATACGAATTTACCGATTTAGAGCAGCGCGGCTCACAGGCTGATATCGATAACCCCTATCGTAAACTTGTATTCCAAGGCGATTGGGATAGAAACATTCCAGCCTGTGCAACCTGTCATGGGCCAAGCGGTATGGGCGTGGACAAATTCCCGCGCCTAGCAAGCCAGCATGCCGACTACATTCAAACTCAGCTCAACGCTTGGAAAAATGGGACTCGTAAGGGTGATGATTTGAACATGATGGGTAATATCGCGGGCAAGTTAACCGACGATGAGATCGAAAACCTGTCTTACTACTTCGCCTCTTTCCGATACTAAAGGGCTCGCATGAAAACATTACTTCTAATTACCGCAACCCTTGCCTCTGGAATCGCTTATGCCGAAGCAGAGTTGCCCGATCGCCAAACCGAACTGCCAGCCGTTGAGAAGCCTCAAGATAACAAATATCTGGTGCCACGAGACTTGGTTGATATCCCTGCTGGGGAATTTGGCGACAAAGTAAAATTGGGTTATTCGCTGTTTGTCGATTCACAACAGATGCGTGGTACGTTCGTCGGCAATGAACAAAACTGTGTAAACTGTCACATGCAAGCGGGCATGAAGCCTAACGCAGCACCTCTTTGGGGTGCGTACATGGCCTACCCTGCGTATCGTTCCAAGAACGACAAGGTAAACAGCTACGCAGAACGTATCCAAGGTTGCTTCACCTACTCAATGAATGGCCTGCCACCGGCTGAGGGTTCAAAAGAAATAGTCGCACTAACGGCTTATTCATACTGGCTGGCGATGGGGGGAATCTTAGACAAGAACGGCATGCAAGACACACCCGTTCCTGAGATCAGCGATGCTGATTTACAAATTGGTGGTAAAGCTGAAAGCTTCCCTCTTCCAGAAGAACTGTTAAGCAAATACCCAATCGATGACCGCAGTAAACTTGCCGGTCGTGGCTACCCTAAGATTGCAAACCCTGAACAAGAACCCTCAATCGCTCGTGGTGAAAAGGTTTACCAAACCAGCTGCCAAACCTGTCATGGTCAAAATGGTGAAGGTATTAAAGGGGCGGATGGTCGCTCATACCTACCACCTCTTTGGGGCGAGAATTCGTTCAACTGGGGTGCAGGTATGCACCGTGTAAATACAGCAGCCTACTTCATCTACGAAAACATGCCGCTAGGGAAGAGCGAACAGCTTTCAATTCAAGATGCGTGGGATGTGGCCGTATTTGTGAACAGTCATGAACGCCCACAAGATCCTAGATACAAGGGTGATGTTACCGGCAATGCTAAGCGTTACCACAACCACCAAGGTTACTATGGTAAAGAAGTCGACGGTAATGTACTGGGTTCAAAAGCCTACCCAAGTGGTAAAGAAGTGATTCATGAGCATTGATAGACATTAGTAAAAGAGCCATTCACGCCAGATATAGCTAAGCTTTACATTGTAAATCAGCTATAGCCGGAGGAATAAAAAGGAGCCAGATCGTTCGACGTTCTGGCTCCTTTTTTATGTTTGAACGATTAGAGATTCAGCTAATCTTGCTGCATCTTTTCCCAAATGGTCGGAGAGCCAATATAGTCTTGAACCGTAGTGATGAATTCTTTGACTAGTTTGGTTTGCTTACGGTGCGGATAGACAGCGTAGATTGCGGTATCAATCGTAGAGATCGGATAATCCGGCAGTAAAGTGACCAAGCCAAGTTCTTTCATTGAGGCATACAGGTTTGATTGATCAAGGAAGCCATAACCTAGACCATCTTTCACACAAGACACCATAGTACGAACATCACTCACCTTATAGTTGCCACGAATCGTTAGGCTCTGGAAGGTATTACCTCCCGGCTCTTCACTAATGCGCAGATGGTCGACCGTCATATCACCATTGGTATAAATCACCGCAGGTAGAGCGAGTAGATCTTGTGGCGTTTTCGGTTCACCGTGCTGCTTCACAAAATCGTTTGACGCGACCAACATGAAATTACTGTCGGCAATCTTCTTCGCAATCAAATTCGATTCAACAAGCTTACTGAAGCGAAACGCGATATCAAACTGCCCTGCAATGATATTGGCGATCTTATCGTCTAGTGAAAGTACGATCTGAACATCTGGGTACTTTCTCATGAACTGAGTGATGATAGGTTGCAGATATTGCTGCCCAAAATAGATCGGTGAAGTAATTCGTAGCACGCCTTTTGGCTCTGACTGGTATGAATCTGCAATGCCTTGAATCTGATTGATGGTGTCTTTCAGTACATAGGTTTGTGCGAGAATATCTTCCCCTGCCGACGTCAACGAAAACGAGCGTGTAGAGCGGTTCAGCAGCTGAACACCTAAATCTTGCTCGAGCTTTTTGATCTGTTTAGAGAGCGATGAGTTGTCCATGTCATGCAAAGTTGCCGCTTTGGTAAACGACCCTTGTTGAACCACATCTAAGAACAATAACAACTGATTGGTATTTGGCACTGCGCCTCTCCTGAAATAAAACTCGACTAACGTTCGTCTTTGGGTGTGTCCATAACAACCATGGTCGTAATGGATTGAACCTGAGCACATTCCCCAAGCACATCGGCATGAAACTTCTTATAGCCCGGTAGATCTTTGGTTTCTACCCTTAGCAAGTACTCGTTGGCACCGGTAATGTTGTGACACTCCACCACCTCCTTTTCCATACTGACGTGCTGCTCAAACTCCAGCTGAGCCGCTTTGCTGTGGCTCGATAACCCAATCGAAACGTAAGCAATAAAACCGACACCCATCAGGCCATTGTCCAGAACCGCGCGGTAACCTTGAATGATACCTTTACGCTCAAGATCCTGTACTCGCCTTAAGGTCGCTGAAGCCGACAAGCCAATCCGTTCTGAAAGCTCAATGTTGGAGATTCTGCCGTCCAATTTAAGCTCTTGCAATATCCTTTCGTCAAATCTATCCATAAGTACTTATTATTGTGCATTTAGTGATAATAGAGGAAATAAAAGCACATAATTGCCTCACTTTCCACCTACTATGTTTCTCAACACGTGAAAGTCATGACCGGTCAGTCACTTCGTTCATTTTTTGCTGGAGAACCATAATGCCTTTAGAACAACTTAGCGCACTTGCCTTGTTTGCGTTCGTCTCGACCTTCACACCAGGTCCAAATAACATCATGCTCATGACATCAGGAGCAAATGTTGGCTTTGCCCGTACTATTCCGCACATGCTTGGCATTGCTCTAGGGTTTGCAGCCATGTTGCTGTTGGTTGGCTTCGGTTTAATGGGCATTTTCAACGCTTATCCGGTTACTCACCAAATCTTGAAATACCTAAGCCTTGCTTACCTCGTGTACCTTGCAATTAAGATAGCATTGAGCGGCAAAGCCAAAAGCACCGAGGCTTATAAGCCAATGACCTTCATCGGCGCGGCAAGTTTTCAGTGGGTGAACCCGAAAGGTTGGTCGATGGCGCTGACGGCAATTTCAGTCTATAGCAGCGGCAGTTCATGGTGGGAGCTTGCGATCATCGCAGGTATCTTCACGCTCGCCAACTTACCATCCGTGACATTCTGGACAGCGGCAGGTAAACAACTGCAACACTGGTTAACAACACCAGTCCGTATCAAAAGCTTCAACTACGGTATGGCAGGCTTGCTGTTAGCCTCAACGATTCCGATGTTATAACAAAATAGCTTTCCTATGATGGTTAGTAAGTGATTACTAGCCATCAATTTCATTACAAGTATCCAATAACCTCGCTAAGCCAACGTCCAAACGTCGCCTGCCCGCTCGGGGTTAGTGTCCACACAAACGCCGCAACATTCACTGCCACTGTCACCCAATATATGGCTCTGAACGGCTGCTTCTGCGTTTTATGACGCAGCTTATCTTGAGCAATCAACGCCCCTAGCCAGCCACCAGCAACAGAAAAAATATGCAGAGTTTTCTCTGGCACACGCCAATTGCCATTGATCGCTGCTCGCTTGTCCTTCGCGTACACAAAAAACGTCACGAAACCGATAACCAAATACCACACCAACAGCGCTTTAGAACTTTCCGCAAACAACACAGACACCGCCACCAGAACCAAATAGGTGATAACGATTTGAATAGATGAAGACAACATGACTCCTTTTGAGCAACAGCTCACATACTGTAGCAATTACGCCCTGTAGATTTTGATAAGGATGAGCAAGGCATATTGTAATTCGGTTAGCCTGCAAAGAATAAACAAGCCCTTTCATCCCTACATAACATGATGGAAGTTAAAGGAATTATAAATATGTACAACCAAAAGTACGCCATCTACCAAGTTTTTACGCGTTTATTTGGCAATAAAAACACCCAACATGTTCCATGGGGCACAATCGAGCAAAATGGCGTCGGTAAGTTCAGTGATTTTACCGACAAAGCGCTGTCTGAAATCCGCAAACTCGGTATGACTCATATTTGGTATACCGGAGTGCCACATCACGCCATCATCAATGATTACAAACACATCGGGATTTCAGACGATCACCCGAGCGTGGTAAAAGGCCGTGCAGGATCACCTTATGCGGTAAAAGATTACTACTCAGTCAATCCAGACCTCGCTGAGAATCCTGATCGCCGTTTGGAAGAGTTCGAGGCACTCATCAAAAGAAGTCACGACAATGGTTTAAAAGTGATTATCGATATCGTACCGAATCACGTTGCGCGTCATTATAAAGGCTTAAACAACCCAGAAGGTGTCAGTGACTTCGGCGCTCAAGATGACACAACGCTGGAATACCACAAAGACAATAACTTCTACTATATTCCCAACAGCACCTTTGAATTGCCAGACATAGAGCCCGCCTTTACGCCGCTAGGTGGTGAACAGCACCCTAGCCTAAGCTCCCCGTTTATAGAGACGCCAGCCAAATGGACGGGCAATGGATCACGCTTAGCTAAACCTAATTTCGACGATTGGTATGAAACCGTAAAGATTAATTACGGTGTGCGCCCTGACGGTTCAAAAGATTTCCCTAAGCTACCCAAAGGCTATGTACAGCGTGACCACCTAGACCATTACCACTTCTGGGAAGGCGTGGATGTGCCAGACTCTTGGATTAAATTCCGAGACATCGCCTTGTTCTGGTTAGACAAAGGCATTGATGGATTCCGTTACGACATGGCTGAAATGGTGCCAGTTGAGTTTTGGAGCTACCTCAACTCATCAATAAAGATGAAAAACCACGATGCCTTTCTGATGGCAGAGGTGTATCAGCCGGACTTGTACCGTGAATACATTCACTTAGGCAAGATGGACTACCTCTATGACAAGGTAGATCTGTACGACGGCCTCAAAGCCATCATGCAAGGCAAGGCTTCAACGGCAATCATCCCTGAAATCCAACATCAAATGCACGACATTGAACATCATATGCTGCATTTTTTGGATAACCATGACGAGCAACGAATCGCCTCACCAGAGTTTGTAGGCAATCCACATATCGCAAAGCCTGCGATGCTAGTTAGCGCTCTATTGAGCAGCTCTCCAACCATGATCTACTTTGGGCAAGAAGTCGGCGAACCCGGTGCGGAGAACGCTGGCTTTGGACAACCCTCACGAACTTCCATATTTGACTACATCGGAGTCCCACAACACCAAAAGTGGATGAACCACGGCGCATTCGATGGCGGGCTATTAGACGAAAACGAAAAGCAGCTGCGTCACTTCTATCAAAAGGTAATGAACTTTTCGCTTGAGCATACTTCAATGACGGGGCAGTACCTAGACTTACACCAGAGCAATAATTTGAGTGATTCGGTTTACGCATTTCTGCGCTATGACAACCAAGAGTTGACAATAGTTGCTGCGAATTTCAGCCAACATGTCACCGAGAATATTCACTTAACCGTTCCAAGTGATGTTATACAAACGCTCACAATCGCTGATGACAGTTACTTGTTAGATGAACATATTGAAGGCATTCAACAACAGGTATTAAAAGTTGAGGAAAGTATTGGCCGTTTTAGTCTTGATCTAAAGCCACTAGCTTCGTTGGTTTGGGTATTTCCCTTATCTGAATAGGATATTTATTATTAATTCCCAAAAAGCCTGAGTTTTAATTAATTGATAAATAACTTAATTCCCACATTAAATTAACGTCACCTCAATTCGATACCTTCCTCACATTAATAAGGATGAGCTCTCATCCTTATTATCTACTCCCATCCTCTACGCCTTCTACTATTGATATTAAACATATGAGTTATTGATCCAATAAATTTAACTTAAACCAAATACAAAGCGTGATATTGACACTAGGTTTCCTATTTTTATATATTAAAAATAACTTTATACATAGCCATCACAAATAGTTGACCATCGTTAAGACTAGGATATTCATCTTCATAAAAAGTGAAATATGGATATCAAAACGTGAACAACATAAATATTAATAAAATTATCTCTCTACGAAATACCTTCAACAATACCAAAAAGAAGAGCTTCAAACGCTCTACATTGGCCAAAGCAATGTTACCGCTCTTCACCGCTACTTTGATCGCGGGTTGTGGTAGTGATAATGATAGCGACAACGGTACAGCCCCTGGCAACAGTGGTTTATACCCTGCAGCTGAAAACGAAGTCGTTATTTACTACAAACGCGATGTTGCCGCTGCCAGCTCATCTGGCTCTACTTACGACGGTTGGGGACTTCACCTGTGGAATGGCGAAGGCTGTACCAGCACAGACTTAGTCGGCATGGGGTTGAGTGAAACCGGAACCGATTGGAACAGCCCTTACGAATACGATGGTATCAGCGATACTTACGGTGCCTATTATGTGTTGAAAGTTGACCCAGATGCCTCTGACCCACACAAATGCATGAACTTCATCTTGCACAATGGTGATGAGAAAGCATTTGGCAGTGCGAACTCAAAAGTCGAGTTAACTAAGCTTGGCGATTCACAAGGCGTATTTGGTTTCCATGGCAGCAGCGAGTTGTACTACGACCCAATTTCAGAGCGCCCAGTCAATATTGATGGTCAAAAAGCACACTGGCTAGATGCAACCACAATTGGTTGGGAAGCGGCTAGCAATGCAGACTCTGTGAAGCTTTTCTATGCACTAGACAACAGCATCACAATGAACGATGACAAAGAGATTGTCGGTGGAACTGCAATTGAACTAAGCAAAGACGGAGAACTATCTTCTGAATTGAAAGAGCGTTTCCGACACCTTGCAAGCTTACCTGCCCTAGCTATCGATGTTGACGACAGCACACTTCGCACTATTTTAAAATCTCAGATAATTTTTGTTGCCTACAATGCCAATGGCGATGTTATCTCTTCAACTGAGGTTCAAAAACCTGGTGTGCTTGATGCGGTATTTGCTAGCGAAGATGCTGGTAATGCAATGGCTGAAGAACTAGGCGCAATTGTTGAAGGCAGTGCGGCGACCTTCAAGCTTTGGGCACCAACCGCGCAAGATGTAGAGCTAGTTCTTTACAGCGAAGACCTGAAAAGCTCACAAGTTTTTCCAATGACAGAAAGCACTGAGACGGGTATTTGGGCGACTGACGCGGTACCTAACGCTGTCAACAGTTACTATCGCTACCAAGTGAAGGTTTACCACCCAACCACAGGCAACATTGAGACTCGCCTAGTGACAGACCCATACTCTCTCAGCTTATCGAAGAATTCGGCATACTCTCAAGTGATTGACCTAAATGATTCAACCTTGAAACCAGCGAACTGGGACAACTACCAACGACCAACCGTAGAAAAAGACGAAGACCACGTACTTTACGAATCACACCTACGTGACTTTAGCTTCAGCGATAAGCTCGGCACAGCTAGCCTAAATGGCAAGTACCTCGCTCTTACAGAAGCCGATCGTGAGTCGGTCAAACACCTACAAGCTCTCCAAGAAGCAGGTTTAACTACGCTGCATATCTTACCAGCATTTGATATCGCTACCGTCGATGAAGATGCCGCGAGCCGTGTTGATATCACCGACACCGTAGGAAAACTGTGTGATGTAAAACCGACAGCTACCTTATGTGGAAGCGAAGACGAAAACAAAGTCATCGAAGACGTACTCGATGGTTATGACCCTTCAACGGGTGACGCACAAGCATTAATGAATGACCTTCGTATGCTTGATAGCTTCAACTGGGGCTACGACCCATTCCATTACACAGTGCCTGAGGGAAGTTACGCGACCGATCCTAATGGTTCTCAGCGTATTCTCGAATTCCGTCAGATGGTCAAAGCTACGCACGACATGGATCTTAAGCTGATCATGGACGTGGTATACAACCACACCAATGCGTCTGGTGTGAACGATAAGTCGGTACTGGATAAGATTGTCCCTGGGTACTACCACCGTCTTAACGTCAACACTGGTGGCGTAGAAAACTCGACTTGTTGTGACAACACTGCGACCGAAAACCTGATGATGGGTAAATTGATGGTCGACTCACTTAAGGTGTGGGCTGACGACTACAAAGTGGATGGTTTCCGTTTTGACTTGATGGGCCACCAGCCAAAAGATGTAATGGTCGAAGCATTGGAAGAAGTGCGCAAAATCGACCCGAATACTCTGTTCTACGGGGAAGGCTGGGACTTTGGTGAAGTCGCCAACAACGCCCGCTTCGATCAAGCAAACCAAATCAATATGGCAGGTACAGAAATCGGTACCTTCTCAGACCGTTTGCGTGACGCCGTTCGTGGTGGTAGCCCATTCGATGGTGGTGTCGACTCAGAAGGCAACCACCCACTTCGCTTTAACCAAGGCTTTGGTAACGCAGCGATTGCCAACGAAGAAACCAAAGTTGATCAAGATTCGATCAATGGTCGTTTACATAACCAAGACCTTGTTCGTTTAGGTATGGCAGGTAACCTCGCTGAATACGTACTGATTGATTACAAAGGCGATACCAAACTGGGTAAAAACGTTGATTACAACGGCGCGCCAGCTGGTTACACCAAGATGCCTTCCGAGAACATCTCTTACGTTTCCAAACACGATAACCAAACACTTTGGGATAACAACGCTTACAAGATCGCCACTGGTACTAGCTCTGCAGAGCGTGCGCGTATGCAGTCTGTATCGCTTTCTACCGTGATGCTAGGCCAAGGCATACCATTCATCCATATGGGTTCTGAACTGCTACGATCTAAGTCTATGCAGCGCGATTCTTACGATTCTGGTGACTGGTACAACCGCGTCATGTTTGATGGGACGGACAACAACTGGAATGTTGGCTTACCTCGTGAAGATAAAGATGGTGCCAACTGGGATCTGATCAAAACAATCATTGCTGACAGCGCGGCTAAACCAGACTCAGACGACATTGAGCTGACTAAGCAGCAATTCCTAGAGCTATTAAAGATCCGTAGCTCAAGCGAACTGTTCCGCTTAGATACAGCTGACGAAGTTATGAAGCGTGTCGACTTCCGTAACGTTGGCGAAGATCAAGTCGAAGGCCTGATTGTCATGTCGATCGATGATGGCGTGTCTGCGGGCGAAGACCTTGACCCTGCCAATGATGCGATTGTCGCAGTTGTAAACTCAACGAATGAATCTCAATCGTTCAAAATCACGGGAGCAACCGGCTTTACACTTCACACCGTTCAACAGAGCTCTGAAGATGACATTGTAAAAGGTGCAAGCTTCGCCGCTGAAACCTTCACAGTCCCTGCACTAACCACCGCTGTATTTGTACAAGCTCAAGGCGATGCACAAGGCGCTGGTTTGCCGGTTGATAACTCAGACAAGGATGTATCTAGCATTCCTCCGTACGGTCAAACAACCGTGTACGTGCGTGGTGATATGAATGGTTGGAACCCTGTTGATGCTTGGGCAATGAACTTTGTCGCTAATGGTGTTTATTCTGTGACAGGCAACTTGGAAGCGGGTAACTATGGCTTCAAGTTTGCTGATGCTGATTGGGTATCACCTAACTTTGGTTGCGATTCTGTAGAGCTTGCAAGCGGGTCAATCGATATTGGCACAGGTGGCAATTGCCAATTGAGCGTAACGGAAGCGGGCAGCTACACCTTCACCTTGAATGCCATTCACGAGCTTGACGACAATGTAGACAAAGCTGTGGTATCTGTCACTAAGAATTAAGCTCCAAGCTTAGGTTCAAGTAACAGATAATAAAACAAGCGAAAGCTAGCCTTTGGGAGACGTCAGTCTCCCTTTTTTACAACTATTGAACCCAGCAGATTTAAGCAAATAATAAACAACTGCATCGCCCATTAAAATTCGGGGCATTTCCAACCATACTTTATAGCCCCTACATTCGATTACATGGCTGAAAACTTAGAACTAAAGGGAAAGGATATTCCTTAGAACCGTTAAAACCAAATCTTAACGATATATCATAGTAGGAATGCCGCTCTCCCTTAAGTGAACAGAATTAATCCTGGCAGCCTTTTTTGAAGGGTTACGCCCTACAATTACGATTAAAATACATTCAATTCTCGATGTAATATTCTATCAACAGCAAAACACCGCAGTTGTTTGCGGTGTCGTTAAATTTTGATTAGGAAAACTTCCATGAACCGTAAACATATCATCAAAACCATCCAAATGGGCATCGTGACTACAGCATTGATGGGCGGGATGGCTTTGGCTAATACCACTGATCTTGTAGAATCTACCGACGCTGCTCGCGCCCTGGCACATACTCCTAGCACTGCAACAACGCAACAAATACAAGCTGAAAATGCCGCGCACAAACAGGCACTGCAAACACTTGAAAGCAACGGTAATGTTGATCAATATATGGAAACGGATAAAGCAGGGGAAACGACTACTGGTCACGTATCAAAATGCGAAAATACAGAAGTCCCTTTAGGCGAGAAAGTTGCTGAACATTGCAAATAAAAAGCATATACATTAAAGCGGTATTCGATAGGGTTCCTTAGAAGATGCTAACCGATGCTTAACTTACAAGCATTGCACTTTTAAAGGAACCCTTTATCTATATTACTTGGCGTTGACGGCTCGCACAAAGGCTTCTTGTGCACCTTCAATACCAAGGGCTTTTGCTTCATCTAATAAGCTAAGTGCTTTGGGAATATTGTCTGCGTCTACTGCTGCTTGAATGGCATTATGGTAGTAAGTTTGTGTTTCTGGTTGAATAGTCTCAACCTTAGCTGCTGCCGCTGGTTTAGCGTTAGATTCACTGCTAGAGCCAAATGAGAAGAAGCCCACTCTATCAATAGTCACTTCAATCTTACCGACATTCGCGTTTGGAACGGGGATGTCTTCTACTTCTGGCAGGTAGTTACCGCGGCCTTCCGCATCTAAACGTGCAGGGTGAATGACATCAGTAAAACCACCAAGATCTTCTTGCTCTGTATAGATAACTAAGTAAACAGATTCAGCAGTTGTCGGTGGGTAAAAATCATTTTCTGCAACAAGACGGTTGCCCAAATGCAACCTAGGCTTCGCGTATTCGAAGCTCTCTTTGCCATAACGCTCTAACTCGCGACCGTTTTTATCGTAAATCACGGCATTCGGCACAAATGCTGTATCACCGATCATGCTGGTGATCTTAATAGAGTATTCACCGCGATCCGCTGGTAGCTCGATCGCTACTACAGGGCTGTTTATACCCTGATAGTTTAAAATTTGACTGTCTGGTGTTACATCGAAAATTGCCGAGCTTGGAAGCTTCATCGGGGCAAATTGAAGACCAGCAATAGAGTTAACTTGTTCAGCCTGTGCCACTTGCACTTGCTCGACTACTTGTGCAGATTGACAACCGGCCAATGCAACACAACCACTCAACATTAGAGCTTTAAAATACATAACCCTTCCTTCTTGTTATTTTTTTAAGAAATTTACTAACTTTAATTACCACAAAGAGAACTATTCACCTAGGGAACGATCAACTTAATCGTACATTCCTTAAAAAAATAGCCGACGCGAGCCGGCTATGAATTAGGACAGTTTAGGATTTGTTAAGCTAAGTGTTTACCACCAAGCTTCAGCTTGGATACCGAACACGTACTCAGTATCGTCGCCGTTGAATGCATCTTTGTTTTCAGTATCTAGGATGTAAGAACCGTAAACACGAATTTCAGGACGAGCCCAGAAGCTGTCACCCATAGCCCAAGCTTGAGCTACTGTGAACTTAGCGTTACCGAAATCTTCTTTAGCTAAACCGCTGTCTGAAATTTTCTCACCAGCATTGTAACCTGCTTCGAAGATAGTACGCATAGTGTCGTTCCACTTGAACATTGGACGAGCAACTACAGAGTACTGGTCGATATCAAAGTTTTTGTTTGTGTAAACGCCTGCAGCTTGACCACCGATGTCGCTACCAGATAGGTATGCTAGTTGGTGACCCATTTCCCAAGATTCGCCTAGGTTCATTACACCCCAGTTGATCAAACGGAAACCAGATGCATCGTTGAATGCTTCAGTACCACGAGCGTAGTATGTACCTGAACCCCAGAAGTTAGCCGCCTGAACACCGTAACCGTTAGTACCGTATTGAAGGATAGTTTGGTGGAAACCGTTATCCATACCTTGGTGAATGATCGCAGAAGCTAGTAGGCCATCATCCGCTTCTTCACTCTTATCATCAGAGTCAGTTGCAAAGTTGTACGCTAATGCTAGCTCTAGAGATGCATCTTGCCATAGGCCAATGTTCGCTAGACGAGCATCAAAAATGTAACCTGTAGACTCGTCGTGGTCACCGTCTTGAATCAGCGCAACAGAAAGCTTCTGGTCACCAATAGATAAGTTTTCAATACCACCACCGGTACCTGACGTGTTTAGGAAGTAAAAGTCAGTGATGTGGATATCTTTACGTTGGTAGTATGTTTTACCAGCCCAAAGCGTTGCTTCTTTGTCTGAAGCGATCACGCCTTTAGCTTTAACAGCAAATTGTGCAACGTTGAAATCACCGTCTTCCCAACCATTAGAACCGTTGTTGCCTTGAGCAATCATAGATTCTACGCGCCACGTTTGCTCGCCAGTTTTTAGTTCTTCAGCTAGACCAAACTCGTAGTAGTTGTCATTTTCGTTACCTAGACGACCAATACCGTTTTTATTTACTGATACGTCGCCGTTACCGTTACCGCTAATACCAGTACCAGCACGCATGTAGCCATTAAAATCTACAGCGAACGCAGAGCCAGCAGCTAATGTAGTTGCCACTGCAACAGCAATCAAACTTACTTTTTTCATTCTTAACTCCATTAAGGACGATTTATTTTAGGTTTTTATATTTTTGCTCTCTTGCGGCAACCAAAGGCAGTAATGGTAGTCGTAAGATAGAGAGGTTTAGGGTTTCCCCTGATTCGTTTCAACGGGGTCAATATTAAGAGGGGATGACAAGTTTGACTTCCTCCGCCCCTAAGTTAATTAAGGGGGACTAGAGGGGAGTAGAAAATATACAGAATGGTGTTTTAAAGAGGTAGATCACTTAATATAGGAGGAGTAGACAGCACACAGATCTAATTATTCAACATAAGTGAGATCTAGCTCAAATATATAATTTGAACTTCATCGATGAATTATTTTTTTTACCGTAATTAATCTGTGAAGTTGCTTGACCTTACTGTGACAAAGCTTTTTACTTATAGTTCACTGATGTCGATAAACGAACAAGAAATCAAGCAATGACTAGAACGCTCGCTCGCCCTTATCCGCTAGGCGCAACGCTAGGTAACACTGGCTGCAACTTCTCTATTTATTCTCCTGACTGTAAATCTCTTTCACTCGCTCTTTTTGACGAGAACGACGAATTCACCACTTATAAATTGGAAAATGAATACGCTGATATCAGATATGTCTTTATTGATGGTATTAAAGCGGGGCAAAAATACGGCTTCATTGCCGAAACGGACAATGGCCCTATCCTGCTTTCAGACCCGTATGCCAAAGCAATAAGCGAACCGCTCGATTACGTCACGCCATATACCAATGAAAAAAGCTTTGCTATGGCGAAATGTGTCGTTGTTGATGACACCTTCGATTGGCAAGATGTAGAAAAGCCACGCATTAGCCGCGAAGATACCGTTCTTTTTGAAACGCATGTAAAAGGTCTATCTCAACTGCACCCAGAAGTGGCTGCCAATACTAAAGGACGCTACTTAGGGTTAGTGAGCCCTGAAATGCTTGCGTTCTACAAACAGCAAAATATCAACTCTCTACAGCTTTTGCCCATTGCCGCATGCATGCATGAACCACACCTATTAGACATGGGTAAAGTGAACTATTGGGGTTACAACCCATACTTGTTTATGGTGCCTGACCCTCGCTACGCAGAGAAAGATGCCGTAAACGAGTTAAAGACTGCGATTCGCGAACTGCACCGCAATGGCATCGAAGTCATTCTAGACGTGGTGTACAACCACACAGCAGAAGGTGGGGAAGGCGGAACCACCTTCAACCTAAAAGCACTCGATAGCCGCTACTACATTAAACATGGCTGCCATTACGCGAACTTCACTGGCTGTGGAAACACCGTCGACCTTACCCACCAACCTGCACTCAACTTAGTGATGGATACACTTCGGTACTGGGTGAGTGAATTCCAAGTCGACGGCTTCCGTTTTGACTTGGCAGCGACACTGGGGCGCGAAGGCGACAACTACAACCCTGAGGCTGCTTTCTTTAAAGCCGTAGCTCAAGACCCTGTACTTAAAGAAACTAAGTTAATCGCAGAGCCGTGGGATATTGGTCCTAATGGTTATCAAGTGGGTAATTTCCCGCTTGGTTGGAATGAATGCAATGACAAGCTGAGAGACATCACACGTAGCTTCTGGCGCGGTGATCAGGGTTACCTAAAAGAGTTTGCTACACGCCTAATGGGCTCTCGTGATATCTACAGTGCAGCACACTGGCCTTACAAACTCACCGTCAACTACATCACTTACCATGATGGCTTCACCATGCAGGACCTTGTCTCGTACAAGCACAAGCACAATGAAGAAAATGGTGAGAATAACCGCGATGGGCATGGTGATAACCGTTCTGAAAACTACGGTGTTGAAGGTGAAACCGAAAACCTGTTAGTTATCGCAACACGTGAAAAGCAGAAACGCAACTTCATGGCGAGCCTGCTGTTTGCTTTTGGTATTCCTCATATTTTGACGGCCGATGTGTTATCTCATACTCAAAAAGGTAACAACAACGCTTACTGCCAAGATGGCGTGACCAGCTGGCTTAACTGGGAAGATTCAGAGCGCAAGACTTACTTCAAGACTTGGTTATCTGAAATGATCTCTGCTCGTCAGCAATACATGGTGCCGTTTATTAAGGCATTCAGTGGCGAAAAGCGTAACTCTAACCGCATCTTCTGGAGCCGTGTCGATGGCACACTTATGGAGCATGACGACTGGAACCGCTTAAGCTCAGTCGCTTTGCATTTAGGTATTGGTAAAGATGGCGACGAGTTAATTTATCTTATCAACCAAACCAATGCGCCAGCACGTTTCTCGTTACCGAATGACCGTGAACAAAACTGGGTAACCATCTGTGATACCAACTTGCGAAACGTTAAACCCGGTCATGCAGAAGGTGAAATGTTGTTGTCGCCAACTTCGATGGCAATTTTGCACTATTCGCCAGATCAGGCTGATTTGATTAAAGCAAAAGCTTAGTCAGCTTAATAAAACACCGAAAACCATAGAAGCCAGTTATATTTACAGCTGGCTTTTTTGTTAGCTGAATATCACAAAAATCATTCATCCATATGGAATCATTTGCATTGATGTGGTTAATGAAACTGTTTAGTATTGCCGTACTATAAAAATGAATCTATAACGTCTTTGGATATCATGGCTTTACCTAAAACATTAATTCGGCTTTTTAAACCATACATTATTTTATTAACTGGAGGGATGCTCTATCTTGCTATGACTCAGCTTGAAAAAGTAGAAACAGCAGCAACAGAACAATCATCATCAAACATTCGTATCGCAAGCTCTACCATTCGTTCCAACATCGAAGCCACATTCGGCAAACTCTATTTTTTAGAAACCAGTCTAGGCTTGCCTAAAACGGCTCCAATCGGTGATAAAAAATTCAGAGAATTGAGTGATAATATTCTAAGAAGAACACCAAATTTCTCCGATATCGTTCGATACCAACCTAACTCCCAACATTATGTCTCCACTCGTGGCCTTCCTCTTTCCAATGAACAAATCGCCACAATACAATGGCATTCAATAGACGGTGTTGTAGAAGATTTTTACATCTCTTCCGTTTACCAAAAAGCCGATGGACGATGGGTTTTCGCCGTTAAACACACTGCAGAAAAGCTCAACGAAGAAATATGGATTGAGTTTGATTTAATGCATACCACGCAAGGTTTAAGAGATTTAAAAACGCTTAATAATGGCTATGTATTTGTTGTAGACAGAGCAACAGAGCGACTGGTATTCCACCCGGATCCACAGCGTATCGGTTCTAAATCCATCAGCTTCCATGCAGGGATCAGCCACCAACTCTCACAAGGTGAAACCGTTGGTAAGCACGAATATTACTATCAAGATAACTTCAAAATATCGGTATTTGACGCAGACAACAGCTTAAATTGGGTGTTCATTGCGGGCACTGACCGCCATGACATCTTAACCAGCTCACATCAATTTACGTTGACGGGCTTAGTACTGGGCTCACTCCTGCTATTGTGGATTGGTGCCAACTATCTGGCTTATCGTTTGAACGTGTCCTTGTCGCAACTGAATAAAGTCGATGACCTTGTAAGCTTTAAGCGAGAGTTAAAATCCATACTGGATAGTTTCACCTACCAAAAAGGCATTCAATTCTGTCTCTATCAGCTTGAGAACCACGCATTCAGTACCATCGACTATCACGGAAACAAATCCACGGTACATTGTGACAAAGCCCTTGCAGAGCGATTTACACCGGACACTATGGCTTACCGAAGTGGTAAGTACGCCGATCCACTGGCGTGTAAACTCAAAATACACCAACGTCATTACTGTATTCCTTTGCACTCTCGTCAGCAGTTGATCGCAGTGTTGTACGTAAACGTAAACTTACCGATCAGCCAGAGTATTCTACGAATGATCCGTGATTACACTGAAGTCTCTTTGTCTAACTTACTGCTTCAACATCAATTGAGCAGCAAAGATCTGATGACGCAGTTAGACAATAAGAGCAGTTTCAGCATCGCCATCGAAAACTACGTGAGCGAGCCCGATACCTATGTCGCTCTGCTTGATATCGATAACTTCGACCACGTAAACCGAGCCTACGGTGAAGCGGTTGGCGACAAGATGATCAAGCTGACTGCAGAATCGATACGCAGTTACTTCCCCAAGCCAAAGGGACTTTGCTTGGCTCGTGTTGGAGGAAAGGAGTTCGCAGTATTATTCAAAGCCAATGATGTGAAAGATGCCAAATTCCAGCTAGACCAGTGCAGAGTCGCAATCGCAGAGAAAACCATCGTCACTCCAGATATCACCTTATCGCTAGGGGTTAGCGTGGGATACTCGCAAATAGAGGGTGAAACAGACTCAGCTTTAGCGCTGGCGGAACAAGCGAAACTTATCGCGCAACAACTTGGAAAAAATCGAGTTGAAGGCCACATCAGGGCTGTTGCCAAAGCATCGTAAACCTATACTAACAATTCTGTAGCCACTACAAAGCACCTAGGATTCACACCCTAGATGCTTTTGTTTTTCTAGAAAGTCATTACAATGCGCCTTCGATAAGACAACACCCCTTTTCTAACGACGCGAACCTTATGAAGCTAAGTAACCGACTGCAAACTCTCCACTCCCTTGTCAGCAATGACTACCAGCATATTTGGGACTGTTGCTGTGATCATGGCTTTTTGGGTGTTCAACTGTTATCGGATAATAAAGCGCCTCAGATTCACTTTGTCGACATTGTCCCGTCTCTGATGAGTGAGCTTGAAGGCAAGCTAGCGCGCTACTTTCCGCAAGATAACAGAGCCGAACAAACGGTTAGCAGCCAATGGCAAGTCTACTGCATGGATGTCGCCGCTATTCCGCTTGAGAAACATACAGGCAAACACCTAGTTATTATTGCGGGTGTCGGTGGCGATCTTACTCAAAAGCTCGTCGATGATATTCATCGTCAACACCCAGACAAAGCGATCGATTTCTTGCTTTGTCCGGTGCATCAGCAATTCGAGTTGAGAAGCCATTTAAAGGCGATCCATTTTGGTCTTATTGATGAAGTGTTGATTGAAGAGAACCGTCGTTACTACGAGATTTTATTGGTGAGTAATAGTCGCGGTGATTCAGAAAAGAGCCAAACCGTTAGCGAGATATCAAACGTCGGTGACAAGATCTGGACACCAAGTTGTGATGAACAAGTGAAGGTATCACAGCAATACAAAGCCAAAACATTGCAGCACTACTTACGTATCCATCAAGGACAAGAGAAGCAAGGCAAACCTAGCCAAGTAAAGCATATTATTGATGCTTACCAGGCGGTTAAGCCATAGTAAGTACTAACTTAATGGTTTGAATATTAAGAAAGTCAAATTAATAAAAAAGCCGATAGTTCAATGAGCTATCGGCTTTATTAATGCTATCGATTCAGTTTTAGCTTACTGTTCTTGTTTCTTATAAGCCACATCAGGCTCGTCAACTGTCTCTACCTCAGAAGGCTTATCAACCCCATAAACCGTATCAAGGTAGACGTCTTTCTCTTTCCACGTGCTGTTCAACCAATTGTGGAAGCGACGTTTAAAAGCCTTATCTTCAAAGTAATTACCGTTCACGTTCTCATCCATTGGATGCAATTTAATACGCACAACGACCTTAGTCATTTTGCCCTTCAGCATATCTTCAAACGGAGAGGTTTGGTTTTCAGGGTAAGCTAAGGTCACATCCACGATACCATCCAAAATTGGGCCCATTGCAGATAAAGCAAATGCCACGCCCCCAGTTTTCGGCTTCAATAAGTGGCGATAAGGGGTCTTTGCTGACGCCAGTTTCTCGTGGTTTGCACGAGTCCCTTCAACAAAATTAACCAATGTTGTCGGTGCTAATTTGAACTTAGTACACGCTTTATTGATTGCATTAAAATCATCATTACGGCGTTCTGGGTTGCGTAATAGGAACTCACGAGAGTGGCGTCTCATGAATGGCATATCTAAGCCCCAGCAGGCCAAGCCAACAAATGGTACGTACAACAATTCATGTTTCAAGAAGTACTTCGTCATCGGCATTTTGTCTTTTAGGATTGAAGACAAAATCACAATATCTGCCCAGCTTAGGTGGTTAGACATCATCAAATACCACTGCTTGGTCGAAATATCTTCCCCCCCTTCCACTTGCCATTCGATATCGTTATTGGCGTTCAACATCCATAAATTAAGAGAAGCCCAACACCAGAATGTGAAGTTAGCTAAGCGAGTGCATGATTTTTGAACGACAGAAATTGGCAAAATAAGTTTGATTAGGGCAAACAGGCTCACAGCCAATGCGGTGAATGCAGTATTAATGGTCACGAACAATACGTTCAAGGCCATACGAAGATTATCAAGCATAAAACACAGTTATATTGAGAACGAAAGCCGCCATTATACGCATCTATAAATTATTCTCTTCAGTAATTGATTGAATATCCTAGGGGTCAAACCACTCAACCTATGTTAACGATGTTCAACCAGCTAAAGTCTATTAAAACGAAACCAAAACACATGCACGAGTCATTTGGACTCAAATAGTATATTGTCTTTTTGACAACATTCGACCCAATAATTAACCCTTAATCAGTATTGATAAGCATTCTCATTATTGGCGTGGTACATGCAACTCTAAAGTGTAAATAGTTGAGTATCCTTAATGAGATAACTTCTCTTCTTAAAGGTGGATGATATGACAGATATTCCTCATGGTTTAGTTACAGGCAAAGTCCTAAACAAAACAGAATGGACAGATCAATTGTTCTCACTCCAGGTTAGTGCACCTGTCTCTTCTTATCAGGCAGGTCAGTTCACGAAACTTGGCTTACTTAACAGTGAGGATGAGTTCGTAAGACGCGCCTATTCGATGGTGAACGCGCCAGAGCACGAACAAGGTCATCAACATCTGGAATTTTTGATTATTAAGGATCAGAACGGTCAGCTTTCACCTCAACTTCATGAGTTGAAGATGGGCGATGACATCTTTGTCGGCAAAGACCCAAGTGGCTTTATGACCTTAGATGAGATCCCAGAGATCGCCGACGATCTATGGATGCTTTCAACCGGAACCGCGGTAGGCCCATTTATCTCAATACTTGAGAGCATGCAGATACAGCAAAATGAGTTGGCTTCAGACAAAGCCTCTTCATTCAAGAATCTGGTTCTAGTGCATGCTGTAAGAACAGAGCAAGACCTGACTTATCGAGATCGTATCACTCAACTCGTTAATCACTTTCAAGGGAGACTTAAATATGTGCCAATTATTTCTAGAGAATCAGTTACCGGAACTTTGCGCGGACGAATCCCAAATTTGTTACTTGGAGGCGGCCTCGAGCAAGCCGCGTCTGTCGCTTTCAATCAAACCCGCAGTTTTTTCTACCTTTGCGGCAATCCGCAAATGGTTCGTGACACAAGCGAAGCGCTAACTAGCTTAGGTTTCGAAAAGCACTTACGCAGAAAACCCGGTCAATTCAGCAGTGAGAACTACTGGTAAATAACAACCGCCACTCGTTAGACAGAAGCACAACTTTCAAAGAACAGTTAGAGAAGAGGTTTTATATGAGTCATTTACGTATTCCGTCACACTGGAAAATTCAACGTTCCACACCCGAAAGTAAGATTCATTCAATATTGATGAACTTATAAGCAAGCAACCTCGTAATGTGATTTTTAATGTTCAATAAGTGAAGACAAAAGATCAAATAACCATAGCAATTACAATGACTAATGGTGATAGACAAGAGAAAAAAACTCTAGCACACTGAACAGAGTTATTAGTTTTAATCCCGTCTCAGAGAATGAATTAGTGGGTTATTTATATTTTAGGTAAGAGAGGAAGCCATGCTCAACATTGCTTTTTTTAGCTCAAAATCATACGACGAAAAATCATTCGAACTGGCAAAAGGCGAACTCAACGCTGAGTTTCATTTTCACGATTTTCGACTCACCACAACAACAGCAAAAATGGCGCACGACAACGAAGTGGTTTGTGCGTTTGTAAACGATGACCTATCGCGAGACGTGTTAGAGATTCTTGCTCAAGGCCGCACCAAGTTAATCGCGATGCGCTGTGCGGGGTTTGACAAAGTCGACCTAGACGCAGCCAAAGAGTTTGGCTTGCAAGTGGTACGCGTTCCTGCTTATTCACCAGAGTCAGTAGCAGAACATACGGTCGGCATGATGATGTGTTTAAACCGCAAGCTGCACAAAGCGTATCAGCGTACTCGTGATGCAAACTTCTCTCTTGAGGGCTTGGTAGGCTTCAACTTCCACGGTAAAACTGTAGGTGTGATAGGCTCTGGAAAAATTGGCCTAGCGACCATGCGAATTCTGAAGGGTTTAGGCATGAATATCCTATGCTATGACCCATATCCAAACCCGTTAGCTGTTGAGTTAGGCGCTAAATACGTTGAACTCGACGAACTTTACCAAGAGTCTGATGTGATTTCTCTACACTGCCCAATGAGTAAAGAGAACTACCACCTATTAGATGCGACTGCGTTTGAGAAGATGAAAGACGGCGTGATGATTGTCAACACCAGCCGTGGTGAACTACTGGATTCCACAGCTGCTATCGAAGCGCTTAAACAGAGTAAGATTGGCGCACTTGGTCTTGATGTGTATGACAACGAGAAAGAGCTGTTCTTCCAAGACAAATCAAATGACGTGATTGTCGATGATGTGTTCCGCCGTCTATCTGCTTGTCACAACGTGCTGTTCACAGGTCACCAAGCTTTCTTGACTAAAGATGCGTTGTTCAACATTGCCAACACAACGCTCACCAGTGTTGATGCCTTCTTTACTGGTAACACCAGCGGTAATGAATTGGTCGAGTAATAGACTGGTTTAGTAACAGGCTGCTTTAATAAAATATTGTTTTAAAAATAGATTGTTTTCTAAAATATAAAGCCACGCTAGGTCTTAATGAATAGCGTGGCTTTTTAGCTTAGTCCATTATCGAAAACAGAACTAGACACAAAAGTGACAATCTTCAATATCCAAACCATACACGCCTTTTCGGATCGCGATATGCTCTTCCCCAGCTTGGATGCCCATCTCGTAACCTGCATCAAGTGTCACTTGATCCATGGTCAAACGCTTCACCGCGAAGGCTTCTGGCGGCGCAATCACTTTAATGGTCGCATCTTTGGGAGGGTTACGAATGAACTCCAAAGACTGGTTGTAGTTTTCGGCGCGCACAGCCATCGACTCAGCAATATTTGGGAATTTCTTTAACAGCTTTTTCAGCATCCACTGATACCTCTGCGGTTTCATTCGGTAGCTAAGAGGATGAGAAAGAATCACCGTAATGTCTCGTGCGCCGCGACGGTATGCTTCGCGAACCGGAATCGAATCCGCTACACCACCATCGGTATAACAACCACCCGAGAAACACGGTGTTTCGCGGTAAGCTATAGGTAAAGCTGTTGTCGCTTCAACCACATTAGAAAGGTTTTCTGGCTTGATATGATAGTAGTCTGCACTACCCGTATCGACATTTGTGACAGCAGCAATGAGTGGGATACTTGAAAACAACTCACCACAATCGAGCGGATAACGTTGATTGGATTCGTTCCATAACCATTTAACATCTACCAAGTTACCGCCTTTGGCAAAGCGAGCAGGATTAAAGAAAGTTTTATCCGTCGCCATCGTGGTGATCACATCATAACTGCGTTTTGGTGCATGAGATAAGTAGCCAACCAGATTCGACACACCTGCAGATACGCCGATGGCAAAGTCATAAGGACGGAAATCGTCTTGCATAAAGGCGTCTAAAACTCCGGCAGCAAAAATACCTCTCATTGCTCCACCTTCAACGATTAATGCGCTCTTATTCATCTCAAACTCTTCTACTTTATAAACTGATAGTCGTAGAATAATCCCATCACTCTTACAAAGATAGTCGTAGAATAATCCCATCACTCTTACAAAGATAATGGGATAGATTTATCAATTCGATAGGTAAAAACTATCAATGTGGATTATTAAGTTTTTCAATGATTTAGGGTTGCTTAATAAACAGCGAGATCAAAAAAGGCCGTTGAGTGATTCACTCAACGGCCTTTCAATTAACGAATCAAGATGATTGATTACGACTTAAATTCGCTCACATCGATTTCAAGCAGTTTACCAATGCCTTCACCGTATGCAGGGTCAGCTTTGTAACAGTGTCTTAGGTGACGCAATTGAATCTCTTTTGGCACGCCGCCTAGGTTGCGAGCAGTGTTATCAAAAAGAATCGCTTGCTTCTCTGGTGTCATTAGGCGGAACAAGTCACCCGGTTGCGAGAAGTAATCTTCATCTTCGCGGTGATCCCAGTGTGCTGCTGCGCCATCTAGGTTCAGTGCTGGTTCAGCGAAATCTGGTTGCTCAGCCCATTGACCTTCGTTGTTTGGCTCATAACCTAATGTGCCACCGAAGTTACCATCGACACGCATCGCGCCATCACGGTGGTAGCTGTGTACTGGGCAACGAGGCGCATTCACTGGAATGTGCTGATGGTTTACACCCAAACGGTAACGTTGTGCATCACCGTAAGCAAACAGACGACCTTGCAGCATCTTGTCTGGCGAGAAGCTGATACCTGGAACTACGTTCGCTGGGTTGAATGCTGACTGCTCTACTTCTGCGAAGAAGTTTTGCGGGTTACGATTTAGCTCAAATTCGCCCACTTCGATCAACGGGTAATCTGCATGAGGCCAGATCTTAGTCAAATCGAACGGGTTGTATGGAACCTTCGCTGCATCCGCTTCTGGCATCACTTGTACTTTCAACGTCCATTTCGGGAAATCTTGGTTATCGATGCTGTCTAGCAAATCACGTTGGTGGCTTTCGCGATCATCACCGATCACTTGTGCCGCTTCTGCATCAGAAAGGTTCTTAATACCTTGCTGAGATTTGAAGTGGAATTTCACCCAGAAACGTTCGTTATCAGCGTTGATGAAGCTGAACGTGTGGCTACCAAAGCCGTGCATGTGACGGTAAGTCGCAGGGATACCACGGTCACTCATTACGATAGTAATTTGGTGCAGAGCTTCCGGCAAAGAAGTCCAGAAATCCCAGTTGTTTTTCGCGCTACGCATGTTGGTGCGTGGGTCACGTTTCACCGCGTGGTTTAAGTCTGGGAACTTAAGAGGATCACGAAGGAAGAATACTGGCGTGTTGTTACCCACCATATCCCAGTTGCCTTCTTCAGTATAAAACTTCAACGCGAAACCGCGAATATCACGCTCCGCGTCCGCTGCGCCACGTTCGCCCGCTACCGTTGTAAATCGTGCAAACAGATCCGTCTTTTTACCGATTTCAGAGAATAGTTTAGCTTTGGTGTATTGAGTAATATCGTGAGTCACAGTGAAAGTGCCGTAAGCCCCTGAACCTTTCGCGTGCATACGACGCTCTGGAATCACCTCACGATCAAAATGCGCCATTTTTTCTAAAAACCAAACATCTTGAAGAAGTTGAGGACCGCGTTTACCCGCAGTTTGGACATTCTGGTTATGAGCAACAGGACAACCCGCAGCTGTAGTTAATTTTTTACTCATCATCTATTCCTTATTACCTTTTAGATGCACCATCTTTGTTGCATCTTTACTTCTGAATGGTGGCTATTCATCACACAAAACCACGCAGTAATTAAGGATATAGAATACGCCTGGGCTAAAGTAAAATATAATCGTTTGTATTTATCGTTATCATGGATAAAACCTATCAAATTAATGATCTAAATCATAATCATTCAATATTGACAATAATATTTACAATATAATAATCATGAACTTACAACACGCAGAAAACCAAAGCTAGGCGCAGCCTACCTCGTAGAAGCCACTATTTTTGAGATATTTTGTGACCTAACCGTAAAGTCGCTGCGATATTTCTTGCCGTTCTTGTTAAGTTAAGCTCCGCCTCTTGTAATACTTTTTCTAAAGTTTGTGGCGATCTTACAGTTCCAAACAAGCTGCTCATTTCGCCGTAAAGCGCTTCTACTTCGGTGCCTAAAGATCCGGCAATTCCTATGGTTGGAATGCCCTGTAAGCTCGCACGTTTGGCAATGCCATAAGGCGTCTTTCCTTGCAGAGTTTGATTGTCCATTTGCCCTTCACCGGTAATCACAAGATCTGCGCCTTTCAATACTTCATCGGCTTGCAAAACATCAAGCACCATCTCAATACCCGGTTTAATCTGCATGTTAAACAACAAACCAAGCCCCATTGGAGCACCACCAGCCGCGCCATAACCAGTACGCTTGTGAACGGGATCATCCCCACGAACACAACCTTGCGATTCAACTACTTGAGCAAAATTCTCAAGCGCCTTATCAAGCATCACAACTTGTTCTGGGCTTGCGCCTTTTTGTGGGCCGAATATATGGCTAGCACCGTTATCACCACACAACGGATTATCGACATCGCACGCCACAATTAACTCGATATCAGCACAGCGTGAATCTAAACCAGTAAGATCAATCGATGATAAATCAGCTAGTGCAACGCCACCTCGGTTAAGCTCTTGCCCTGCATTATCTAACAGTGTCCCACCTAATGCTTGAACAATACCTGCACCGCCATCATTAGTTGCACTGCCACCCAATCCAAGAATAATCGTTTGAGCGCCCTGCTCTATCGCCTCCAAAATCAATTGCCCCGTTCCGAATGAAGAAGCAATCAATGGATCACGCTGCTCTGCCGCTAACAAATCCAAACCTGATGCCGCAGCAATTTCAACAAGTGCGGTTTTGTTCGGGTTGCTATCGGATGGCTCAAGCATCGCCCATTCAGCATTAACCAATGCGCCCAACGGCCCTTCAACTCGATGTGTTCGCTTCTGTCCCACTAAACCTTGCAGCAACACATCAACCGTACCTTCGCCGCCATCGGCTAAAGGCAAGGTCACGTATTCAGCATCAGGGAAGATTTCACGAAAGCCC
This sequence comes from Vibrio sp. 10N.286.52.C3, assembly GCF_041468865.1. Classification (NCBI taxonomy): domain Bacteria; kingdom Pseudomonadati; phylum Pseudomonadota; class Gammaproteobacteria; order Vibrionales; family Vibrionaceae; genus Vibrio; species Vibrio sp. 10N.286.52.C3. Next base: position 128,805 of record NZ_JBFRJM010000016.1, read on the forward strand.
TTTTCAATACACGCCGCCACAGATACAGCCGATAGAGATTCTTTAAACGAGTCTGGTGCAATAACAATTTTCATACTGAGAGATCCAAAAGATTAGTAATTTTGATGAGTGCCCGATCCAAAAATGCCCCTATTGAAGATCAGCAAGCTAATCACTTAATAGGGGCAGTATATAAAGTAAATACTAAGCACATAACGTCACCCTCACATTGAGGTTATTGATACCCGCAATTTGTGAGTTAGATCTACTACTTACATATTGGAATCATAGATTGAGAGCATCGACCGAAATTTTAGGATAGGCAGAGTAGAGTTGCATAAATTGAAGATGGTATAGTCCACGAAAATCAAACATCTTGGACATCATCATGCATTCTAGCGACATCATCAAATTGGCAAATTTAGGCGTTAATATCGAAATTTCAAAAGACTCTTCATTGCATCCTTCTGATGCGTTGGAAGTGGTAAAGATTGTTGCTGAAATCGGTAGCCAAATCGTCATCAAAAAGAAGTACCACACAGACTACCTGATTCAGATGGCTGAAGTGGGCCGTGATCATGTGACTATTGCTGTTTAAGAACAGCCACTATTTCGAAATTGACATAACCTCAGCTTCAACAGTTTAGGGCGACATGTTGATATAAAAATGCAGCATATTGGGGGGCAATATGCTGCATTTTCTCTTTTCGTTAGGAGCACCGAGAACGCAAAGAGAAACTAGTTAATAATTCTAAGTAGAGTTAGTGGTCAAACAACATCGGAACACCCGTTTGCACACAAACATCATTCAGTCGTTTTTGTGCCGTAATTATATTCTCTTTCCAACGTTCATCTTGAGCCCACATCTCAATCACGAGTGGTACGACGCACTCAGTCTCTTTCAACGTTTCAAAAATGGCATTAAAGTCGACTTCACCATCACCAATCACTAAGTCTCGAAATTGACCTTTGTATTCGTCAGTCACTTTATAAGTGTCTTTGAGGTGGATCTGAGTGATATGAGGCTTGCTCAACTTTAGTTCCGTCACTATGTCGTAATTCCAACCGGAGATATTACCCACATCTGGATACGCCGTGAAATACGGTGAATTGACTTCACGACTCAGCACTTCAAACTTGCTCAAAGAGTTCAAGTAATCGGTATCCATGATCTCCACAGCGAGCATAACGCCCGACCTTTCCGCCAACTGCGCAGAAAGCTTCATGCCTTCAATGAACCTCTGGTGAGTCACCTTATCCGCAGGCTCGTAGTAAACGTCATACCCAGCCAATTGGATGGTACGAATACCCAATTTGTAAGCGAGTGAGATCGCTTTTTCCATATGGATAGCCGCTTGTTCACGAATCACCGGATCTGCAGATCCAAATGGGAACTTGCGATGCGCGCTTAAACACATGGATTGCAGCGGTACACCATGCTTTTCACAAAGGTGACGCAAGGCATACACTTGTTCGTCATTCCAATCTAGTCGACTGCGACGCTCGTCTGATTCGTCTACCGATATCTCAAGAAAATCAAAGCCGAGTTCTTTGGTTTGCTTAAGTTTATCTTCCCAGCTGAGTTCGTTAGGTAGGGCCTTTTCATAAAGCCCTACACGGTGGCGTAACAGGTTTTGATACATAACGCCTCCTAGTTCCAGTAGCGATCGATCTGAGCTTTTAGTGCTTCTGCTGTTTCTTTACCTTTGTCACCTGCAAGTGCTCGACCTGCGATAAAGGTTTTCGCTTTAATGCCTTCAAATAGGTAAAGGTCTTCAGGCACGATACCGCCCGTGATAGAAAGCTCGATGCCCATTTCAGACAAGGCACGCATCTTCACGAGATCTTCTTCTGTCCAACCCACACCGGCTAATTCAGCGTCACGAGAACGGTGGTAAATCGCTTGTGAAATACCTAAGTCGACCCAAGATTGAGCATCGTCCATTGTCCAGTTACCATAAATTTCGATTTGGATTTCACCGTTAAATTCATCTGCGACTTTCTTACATGCACCAATAGTCGCAATGTGTGCGGCTGCAGAAACGGTAATCCAGTCGGAGCCTGCTTCAAATGCCATACGCGCTAGAATTGCGCCGCCATCTGTGGTTTTCATGTCGCACACTAGGATATGGTCTGGGTGATTTTTACGAAGCGTAGAAACCGCCGTCATTCCCTCTGCAAACGCCAAAATAGTACCCACTTCAATCACATCAACAAAGCTTTCAACGTTGTTTGCCACTTCAATTGCTGCAGGAAGGTTTGTTTGGTCTAGGGCGATCTGAATCATTGGTTTAGTCATGTTGTTATCCTTTAATTTGTTCACGTATTAGACGGGCTAAGCCATCATGGTTGTTATCTGTTGAGCACACGCGTTGAACGTGTGATTTGACGATGTCATCAGCATTGAGCATCGCTACACCGAATCCGGCGTACTTAATCATGGATATGTCGTTGTGGTTATCACCGACGGCAATGACGTCATCGGCGTGATAACCGAGTTCTGCGATGTATTCAGCAAGGCGTAGGCCCTTACTGTTACCTTTTGCAGCAAAGTCGATTCGGTTTGACCAAGAACGCTCACCGTTGAAGTTCTCTCCTATCCATGGGTGTTGCATTAAACGGTCGACGGAATCTTGGCTCCCCTCTACCACAAACTTCCAAACGTGTTCAGCTTGTTGAGCTGTTTCTATGAATGATTCCACTTGGTAAATTTGTGGGCGATGTTGTTCTGGTGCCGTTTCAGCCCAGCTTTCCAATGTCAACATGTAGGCAAATGGGTTGTACTGTGAGTACGTCATGGCATGAGTTATATACATCACCATCTTGAGCTGAAACTCGTCAGCCATGTTAATGAAAGTAAGTGCCTTATCTTTCTCTATGGCGTTTTGAGTCAATACCGTTTCAGTTTGATAGTCATAAACATAAGTGCCGTTACAGCAGATGATTGGAGTATCTAGCCCCAATTCGTAATAGTAAGGTCGTGCTGCTGTGTGGTGTCGGCCAGTAACAATCATGACGTGACAACTTTGTTTGGCTTCTTGAATCGCCTTTTTTACTTCTGGATGAATCGTGTGATCATCCTTTAACACGGTTCCATCGAGATCTAACGCCAGCACTTTATACATAGAGTCCTCTACTTATTCCCTGAAGTCGGGCCTAATCAATATTGAAGCTACTTCGAATAGAAACGACTTACTTAAACGGCTTATTTAAACAAAAAGCCGATTTACTGTTGGCCGTAATAAGCATTTTCACCGTGCTTACGTAAGTAGTGTTTGTCGGATAGTTCTGGCTGAATTTTGATGCCGCTATTCAAGGTGCGCGTTGCCAACGCCATTGCCGACACTTCTTCTAATACCACCGCGTTATGAACGGCGTCGTTGGCATCTTTGCCCCAAGAGAACGGCGCATGTCCTGCAACAATCACACTTGGAACGGCCATTGGATCAATTCGACGTTGCTTGAACTCTTCAATAATCACCAAGCCAGTATTTTTCTCGTACTCTTCAGAAATTTCAGAGTGAGACAATCGACGTGTACATGGGATGTCACCGTAGAAATAATCAGCGTGAGTGGTGCCTAAGGCTGGGATGTCGATACCCGCTTGTGCCCAAATGGTGGCACTGCGTGAATGCGTGTGAACAATGCCACTCACTTCAGGGAAAGCTTTATAGAGCTCTAAGTGCGTTGCGGTATCGCTTGAAGGATTGAGTTTCCCTTCAACAACCTTGCCTTCGAGATCGACGACCACCATGTCTTCAGCCGTCATATCACTGTATTCGACACCTGATGGTTTAATCGCTATCACTCCGTTAACACGGTCAAACTCAGAGACATTACCCCAAGTAAATGTCACCAAACCGTATTTCGGAAGTTGCAAATTGGCTTCTAAAACACGTTGTTTCAATTGGCTATATTTAGACATCGTTGCCTCCTTACGCCGCTTCCGCTTGAAGCAATGCAGCATCAATTAAACGCGCCACTTCTTCTGGGCTTTTGCACGCGCGAAGTTTTGAGAAGTCTTCATCGAATTCAATCAAGTTCGCCACTTGCATGGTGCCTTCGATGTGCTCTTCTGAGTCCTTACCCGCTAGTGTTATCAGCACATCTACAGGCTCATCAACACCTTCAAACGTAATTGGCGCTTCAAGCACGGTTAGCGCAAACCCAGTACGAATAACACCGTCTTCAGGGCGGCAATGTGGCAGTGCGAACGCATCGTGAATACAGATATAAGGCCCTTCTTCGCCAATCGCTTTGGTAATCGCTTCGTAGTAACGCTCTTCAGCCACGCCCGCTTTTACCAATGCGTCAGTACCTAGCTTGATCGCCGCTTTCCAGTCGGTTGCTTTTGCATTCAGTAGGATAGAGTTATTCTTGATAAGAGATTCTTTTAAGTTCATGTTATTGCTCACTTATATAATTGTTTTTATTGGCTCAGCAGTGCGACACCACTGAGCCGTTTTTAATTATTTATGGAAGTTGTTCTCGATGATGGAAACAAGCTCGTCGCCGAAAGTTTTCACCATAATCATGTTCTTAACCGCTAACTGTTGCTTACCTTCCGGCAGACCCGTGATCTTCGCTGCAAGAGCAACCGAAGTAACGATGATGTCGAATGAACCAAGGTGTGATTTGTAATCGGTGATGGCGCTGTTAAAGGTCGAGCTTGGGATGCCTTTCTTGTCCAAGTACTCTTTAATTTTCTTAGAGCACATCATTGAAGAACCTTGTCCTGAGCCACAGCACACTAAGACACGAACCGGTTTCTGGTCAGCGGCTGGTGAGATTCGAGTTTCTGATGTTGTAGAAGCTGCCGTTGTTGAAACAGATGGTGCTTCAGCGGTTGCTGTCGATTGTTGTGGAACCGCGACTTCAACCTCAATACCTTCAGGCGTTACTGCGGTCATTGTTTCAGCAGCAGCTTCTGCGTCTTCTTCAGCTCGTAGTTGCTTAGAAGCGAAGTACATGTAGATGCCAGCCAAAGCCAAAATCACAAAGAAGAACATGCTAGAGCTTGAGATACCTTGCATGATTGGTGGGAATACCAGAGCCCAGTCAGCCATGCCCATCCAGCCATTAAACTCAGTACCTGATTGAGCGAAGATATGGATTGCCCACGCAGAGCCAACCACTTCGATGATGCCCATCACGAAACAGATCTTCATCACCGCTTTCCAGCCACCAAAGTGGTTAGCAAACACACCGATAGTGGCGTTCGAGAAGAACATTGGGATAAAGCCAGGAATGATCATGATTGGTGCGTCAAACGCTAGCATTGCAAGAACAGCGGTGAATTGACCCACTGCGCCCCACATGAAACCAAATACCATTGCGTTAGGAGAGTAGGCGTAAATAGCCGCACAATCGATTGCTAAAACAGCGTTAGGAATAAGGCGTTGAGAAATACCGTTAAATGCCTCGGACAGTTCCGCAACGAACATGCGAACACCAGTAACGATGACTTGAATGGCAACAGCGAATTTCAAACCAGTTTCAAAAATGTAGATAAACCAGTGCGTTTTACCTGCCATGTCCTGAAGGTTATCAAGACCGAACGAAAGAAGAATAATGCCGAAGAAGCCAGTCATTACTAACGTTGTTGCAGCGATACTGTCGTGGAAAATGTGTAACCACTTAGGCAGTTTGATGTGGTCAACACTGTCGTTCTTGTCGCCAAGCTTCGGTGCAACCTTGGTGGCTACCCATGAAGCAAACTGTTGTTGGTGACCAATCGAGAAACCCGCACCACCAGTGACTTCTTGAGTCGGCTTGAACATGATGTTTGAGGAGATACCCCAGTACAACGCCATCAATATTGCTGAATAAATAATGGTTTCCCACATACCTGCACCAAGCACGAAGTAGAAAACAGCAATGAGGCCAGCTTGCTGGAACATGATATGCCCAGTCAGCATGATGGTTCTGATACCCGTAATACGTCGGAAGGCAACAAGTAGAATGTTTAGCCCAAGAGCCAGTAATACTGCATACCCAACCCAAGAGTAGTTGTCGCCCATGGTTTCCATGGTGGACATCATGGAGGTGTACGGGTCGATTACCGATCCCGTTAATCCATGTATTTCACTCATTTTTTCAATAACCGGTTTAAAACCCGCTACCAATGTTCCTGCACCTACCTGCACTATCATGAAACCAACGATGGTTTTAATAGAGCCGGAGATAACAGTTGTTGCGTCACGTTTTAGAAGGATGTAGCCGAGACAAGTAACAAGACCGAGTAGCAACGGTGCTTTGGTCATTACCTGACTGTAAAAAATATAGAAAATATCGTATAAGAATTCCATATCTTTACCCCTGATTGATTTTTAATTTTAATGATTTGTAGGATGTGATGATTCTAGTTTTGCTCACGAACTAGACTTTACCAATCAAAAGTAATCATTCAATGCTCACTTGTGATTACTTTGATTTATATCAATTAACCACACCCAGAATGTGCTTAATTGAGCTTTAGATCACACGCAAAAATAATAAATACAATAAAATCAACTACTTATAAAACATTGTGATTAATGTCTGGTTTTTATAGCGATGTGGTTTGACAATCATGATGGTGATTATTAGAATCAAAACAAATCAAAAGTAATCATTAAATTGTCACAACGACAAAAAGAGTGATAAATATGAATGAAGTACAAAGACATAACGGCATCTTGTCGCTGTTAGAAGATATGCAGACAATCAACGTCTCTCATATTATTGATAAATTTAGCGTTTCTCCTGCTACTGCTAGGCGCGATATCGCTAAGTTAGATGAAGTTGGCCGACTTAGAAAAATTCGAAATGGTGCGGAACGAGTAGAAACTCAGAAGAGAAAGTGGTCACCACTGAATATCAACAGCACTGAGTTCTATGAAGAGAAATCAGAGATTGCTCAAGCAGCTGCAGGGCTTTGTCAGGCTGGCGATACAGTCGTGATCAACTGTGGTTCGACGGCTTTCCTACTCGGTCAGCAATTATGTGGCGATGACGTTCAAATCGTAACGAACTACTTTCCACTCGCAAGCTACTTGATCAACGAAGATCATGACGATGTCATCATCATTGGTGGTCAATACAACAAAGCGCAGAACATCTTTCTAAACCCTGCCCCTAATTCATTAGGCGGCTATGCGGGAAACTGGATGTTCACCTCAGGTAAAGGCTTAACCGATGCCGGGCTGTACAAAGCCGACATGTTAACGGCCGTAGCCGAACAACAAATGCTCGAACAGGTCGATAAGCTTGTCGTCGTGGTCGATAGCTCAAAAGTTGGACAACGTACCGGAATGCTCTTTTGCAGCACCAAGCAAATAGACATCGTCATCACCGGTAAAGACGCCAATCCCGAAGTCGTAAAACTGATTGAAGCTCAAGGGACGCAAGTCATCCTAGTTTAAATCGCAGGGCTAACTAGCCCACCAATAATAATAAATTTAGCTCAGTGCCTTAATCCAAATTAAGGCGCTCGGCTCCCTACATCCAAAATTAATCAAATTATTGAAATAAAAGGTATTATCATGAGCAATGTAAACGAAATCACTCGCGAGTCTTGGATCCTAAATACATTCCCTGAGTGGGGCACATGGTTAAATGAAGAGATTGAACAAACAGTTGTGCAACCGGGTACCTTTTCTATGTGGTGGCTGGGTTGTACAGGTATTTGGCTAAAATCAGAAGAAGGTGCAAACCTATCAATGGACTTCTGGTGTGGTACTGGTAAAAAAACACAAGCCGTTCAAAAAATGAAAAACCAGCACCAAATGATGCGTATGGGCGGTGTGGAAGCACTTCAACCAAACCTACGTACCGCGATCTTCCCATTGGACCCTTTCGCTATCAAAGAGATCGATGCAGTTATGGCATCTCATGACCACGGCGACCACATTGATATCAACGTTGCAGCGGCAGTTCTACAAAACTGCGGCGACCACGTTAAATTCATTGGCCCTAAAGCGTGTGTTGATTTATGGATGAAATGGGGTGTGCCAGAAGATCGGTGTGTTATTGCTAAAGTTGGCGACGAGATCAAAATCAAAGACGTGAACATCAAGGTTCTTGACGCATTCGACCGTACAGCTCTAGTGACACTTCCTGAAGGAACATCTTCCCTAGACAAAGAAATTCTAGACGGAATGGACGACCGTGCAGTGAACTACCTAGTAGAAACAACAGGCGGTTCAGTTTACCACTCTGGTGATTCTCACTACTCAAACTACTATGCTAAACACGGTAATGACCACAAGATCGACGTTGCACTGCTTTCTTACGGTGAGAACCCACGTGGCGTAACAGACAAAATGACATCTTCAGACATTCTTCGTGCTGCTGAGTCTTTGAACTGTGAAGTAGTTGTTCCGTTCCACCACGACATTTGGGCTAACTTCCAAAATGACCCGCGTGAAATCGAAATGCTGTGGAACATGAAGAAAGAACGTCTTCAATACGGCTTCGCACCTTTCTTCTGGCAAGTTGGTGGTAAATACACATACCCAACAGATAAAGGCCGCATGCACTACCAGCACTTCCGTGGCTTTGCAGACATCTTCACAAATGACCCAGAACTGCCATACCGCGCATTCTTGTAAACATTAAGAAAAGCACTAACTAGGGAGCAATGCGCTCCCTTTTTTTATCATCGAATAAGGATGTTGATATGGTATTACGTGAGTTCAAAAAACATTTCAGTCGTGGCGACCTGAAAGCAGCAATTGGTGTCGTGTCCCCTGGAGCTAATGGTTATTACTTAATGGTCAAAAGTCATAAGTGGGGAGTAAACAGCTTTCTTGAATCCGACAGAAAAATGCAACCCAGGGTATTCAAGACTCAACAAGCTTTGTTGAACGCCGCTAAAGCAATCGGTTTTTCCTACCACTCGATTGATATCCAACATTTATAATCAAGATGGTTAGATATTGGGTTGATTCTGTTATCGGTGTCGCTTCGTAAAATAACCAAACATTCAGAGCCTGAATACCACCACTCCAAAATCATCTGTTTATCTACTCGACAAAAATAATTCTTACAATTAAGCGTTTATATTCATTAATAATATTGGCGGCGGGCGGCATAATAGCCGCGAATCCTTCTAACGAGTTTGGTTATGTTCTACAAGCGTCTTTTGGTATTGGCTTTACCGCTTACTTTTGTGTTTCCCATCCATGCTGAAACGTTTGGTGAGCGAATGGCGCGTATCGAACAAGAGAATGTACTGGCGAAAACCATGAGTGAAGAACAAGTTGAGTTGATACAAAAAGTCGTACAGACCAATCACTGCGCTAAAGTGGCGTTAACCCACCACCAACGCATTTTAGGCCAATATAAGGTTGAGACATCTTCTTCTGAGTTATTTGTAAAATGGCGTCAACTCGGTAAGCAGTTAGACGCTCAATACGAGACAGATTACCCCGGCTACCCTAAGCACGCTTTTCAAGAATATCCTGCGGCTTCAAGCAAAGTCGATGGCTACCTTTTTGCTTTAATCGACAATGGTTTAAACGAGCAATCGTGGATCGCCAAAGAGTTTAAGCAGTGTAAAAAGAATAAGCTAATATCCCGAACCTAAGCTCAAGTCTGCTCTGGTTCGAGAGTACTCACTCACATTGGTTCTAATAAAGTAAGAACAGCCCTTCATAACCGCCAATTTCGATTTCACTCACATAGTCACCAACGTTACCGTTGGCATCAACAGGTTTCATTGGAACATCCAGCGCGATGGTGAGTTTTGCCGCGTCATAAAAGCTCGGATTCTTACCGTGGAAATCCGTGCGATACAACACACGACCATTGCTGAACTCTCTCGCTAACACCATGTCCTCAGGGCCACCAGCAACCACCTGATTTTCAGATTGATACATAAAGTACGTGAACGTCGGTAGAACGTGAGTCATGCCATTGGGCAGATCAGCATGCACCATTTCGTTCATCGAGGCATCGCCAACGATGGTGTAGTCAGCGGGCTGAGGTGTCGTTGTCGATAGCATCAAAGGAATCGGCGCAAAGCCTTGTGGGATTTGATGACTCGGCTCTCCCAAATCAACAGCCAATAACGAACTTGGTTGGTAGGCGATGTTTTTAGGGACACCACTTTGCCAGAAAATCTCAGCCGTCGTATTGCCACTTCCATAGACGTAACCATTGTTCCACTGATTAAAGTAGCTATGTTGAGCGTGTCGATTGAGGTGGTAGATCGCTAGGGTCGAGTATTGGTCTTGCTTCCAATTCTCTTCACTATTTTCAAGGTACTGAACTCGCCCATAACGCGTTGTCGCCTGAAAAATAACACTTTGTCCATTATAGGCGAGCGCAGAATTATCCCAGAATTTAGAGATCCCCGAGTAACCACTAAACCCAGTAGACGGAAAAATGTAGTGCTCGCGTAAATACAGAGATCCCGCCTCGCTAAGATGAGACTGTCCATTTCGACCCAGTAAGTTCGCGGTTCCGATATTCAACCCAATCGACGCATCACTTTCTAAAGCAGATAGATTTTTCAGAAACGCTGAAAATTGTTGTTTATAGAGATCATCCGCTTGATTCGAACCCGCAACAGCTCCTAACTCTTGAACATGCCCGCCAGAATGAACATAGAACTGATTCGAACCAATAAGCTTATTTGTGTCGTCGTTGTACGCACCATTCAAACCTTGGCTTGCCCAGCTTTGCTTGTAGTAGCGATGAATAGCAGATAGATAATCCGCGTTTGCGACGTTCGTTAGCGACCAAGATGAGTTAGCGCTCCACATTCGACCAAATGGCACCACTCTTGATTCCCAACGAAAACGTGCTGTCGCGTTCTTATTGGTTCGATTTCGATACTCGCTTGGCGACAAGTAGTTATCACCATCTAGGTCTGCAGACACATCAAAACCACGGATTTTTCGCCATTGGCTGATAGCATTGCCGTCCGGGGTTGAAGTCGGAGCATCGGTTAACTTGACGGTTGGAAAACTGTTTTTGAGTTTTACTTCTTTTAAACGCGGCCTGTCGTCGGCATTCTCACTTTGCCAACGAACTCTCACAACGTATAAGCGCCCACCATCTCTCAAAAAGGTTGAACCAAAATACTGGCCGCCGCCATAACTCGCACCGCTCCCATCATGAGTTGTAGCTCTTAACCAGTTATCCGGAAGGTTCCAGATCACCGATTGGTTTTTGGTCATATTGAGCGTTTTGTCTTTCTTTACATCAAGCCTTTCCCATTGTGAAACCCTACCCTGAGAATCAATAGCAGTTGGGTATTCAATCCAAAATTCACCGCTGCCAGCAAACTGTGAGAACTTAAAGGTCAGCCGTTCGAACTGTTCAGCATGATAGACATACAAAGCCCCACCCTGTTCGAAATTCTCAAACACATCGGCATCCCACGGAGGCTCTTGATACAACCAAAAACCAGCATGGTCTTCACTGGCTGTATAACCCAAGATCATAGGTTTTCGGTTTAAAAGGGTCTTTTCGCCATGAGTTTTATCAACTTCGGCAATGACAGTATCTTCAGAAAAGTGCAGGAAATAGTCTTCGAAATTGAGGCCTTCTAACTCAGCTTGGTTACGGAGATCGTTCTCCAACCAACCCGAGTTCATCGCCATGACTTGGTTGTACATATAACCAATTGTCGTGGCCCGCTCATTGTCGGCTTTGTCGGCATAAGCTCCGAACACAATATCACTGTTGGAAATTTCCCAATCAATGACGGCATTCGTAGATAGTGGGGAGCCCAAAAGATCAACACCAACTTCATGTTGCCCTGGCAGCACAACCGCTGTACCAACAGCAAAAGCGTAACCAGCGATTAAACATGACGGTATGAGTGCGAGCAGCCCAGAAATGTAGGTTTTCATGATTCAAATTTCCTAATCGATACTGTCATGCCTTAAATCACAAAACGAAAAGTCAGCCAACTTACGTGTCAATTTAGGAATCAAAATACGAAAAAAGTATCGACTACATGGCTCTATTGTTCAAGTGCTCGTCTGTCTTGTTTCATCGGTGGCAAGTAAAACGAGCAAATGCCGATTCAAAATCAATGCATTAAGGAAAATATAAGTTTTTGTGATTTTAATTTTATTTGGAAACCAAGTATCTCCGGCTAACGAGAAATCAGCTCAGATTTTCTCAAAATGAGAATAATACGGTTTGGAAGATGAGAAGTTATCAGAGCCTAGAACTCAGAATAGGACTTGGATTTGCTGTATCGAATCTCAGTTTGAGCGCCACACTATTGAAACTCAATTTGGATAGGCTGTCTAAACAAGAACGATGACAACGCTCCTTAAAGCCTCTTGTTCCACTTCCCTTGATGGTCGCGATCGCAATTTTCTTGCGTATCGTAGCTAACATGCTTATCGATATTCTTCAGTTGAATTCCAACTTGATTGAACGCTTGTTGAATAGCCCCTGAGACACTCTGTTGACCTTCGCCACTTAAGAAGTTCGTTCTATCCTGATTGGTATCGAATACACAGACAATTTTCAAACTTTGCGGAAAAGAGGAAAAGTTGACCGAGTGAGTCACCCACAAAAAACCATCGAAGCCTTTCAGCGTGTCTTCACAAACGTCAGTTAACACGTCTCTGATTTGATTCTCGATTTTCTTATCTGATTTACGCATGCGGCAAAGGTCCTATTTAACACCTTAAAAAATAAGGTTTTTCGGTCAGTTTCGTACTACCTGATATTGGACACTGTGGCGGTTTCAAATGCAAAGTATTTATTGGGGAGAGTCGACTGGAAGATATAGAGGAAACGCCTCATGTTTGATAGCTTACGAGGCGATCAAACATGAGACGAGTATAGAATTTACTAAAACATTAGCTCGCCGCTTGTTCCCAATCAGTTAATAACTTCATGATTACGCGAGAGTCTTGGTGGGTTGCCATTGGCGCAGCAAGTTGTGTATCACCTTGCTCAACCGCTTGGCGGATATTGCGCACTTGATAATGGAAACCATCGCCTTGCGCTTCGACTTTTACTTCACGTGTCGATGTTTCATAGATCTCTACCGTAAACGTGTTTTCTGCCGTCGGTAGCCATGGATTAGTATCTAGCGTGATACAGCCTTTGCTGCCTAGGATCGTAAAACCATGCTTTAAACCGTGGTCTTCAGCAGTGTGGATTTGTGCGGTAAAACGGTCGTTGAAATGCATCATCGCCGACGATTCACAGATATTGCCATCTTCGCCTCGTCGACCGATTGCTGAGATCTGCACGTCATCGAACACGCTCTCACCAAATTGCTGCTGCGCAACAGAGTGAATCAGCGACATTGGGTAACAGCCAAGGTTGTATAGCGCGCCTTTGCTCGCAGGATTCACGAACTGATCAATCGCCGCAACGTAGGAACCTTGAATTGAATGCACTTCGCCAATCTCACCAGTTGCCAGTTCTTGATGAAGCTTGGTGATAAGTGGATGGTTTAAATACATCAAACCTTCAGCAAAGAATACGCCCGCTTCTTTCACGGCTAGTAAAGCTTGCTCGGTTTTTTCCATATCTACCGACAAAGACTTCTCACACAAGATCGCTTTGCCTTTTTGAGCCGCTTTAATCACATACTCATGATGAACGTGGTTTGGTAGAGCAATGTAGATAATGTCGACCGACTCATCTTCAATCAAGGCTTCATAGTTGTTGAAGGTTCGTGTTGGCTGGTATTGGGCAGCAAACTCATTGAGTGTTTTTTCAGTGCGACCAGCAACGGCATACAGCTCACTTTGAGCATCGCCTTTAATCGCATCCGCCATTACGCCTGAGATAAAGCTGGTTCCTAGGATTCCCCATTTCATGTCTTAGATCTCCTGCTCTTGTGCTTTGATAGGCCCACGTTGCGTTTCGAATGCTTGAACCAACTCGGTAATATCACGCTCAATAAACGCTTGGGTATGAGGCATCACAAAGTGCTGATTGATCGCCTCGCGGTTTACGTATTGCTCAAGCAAGATCACACGATCGCTTTGGCTTTGATCATAGGTTGCAATTGCTTGTAGGCAGCCCGGTTCGCTTTGCATGTCTAAACAAAACTGTTCGATAGCTTCGAGCGCAGCTGCTCGTTCTATGTTGGTTTTGATCTTAAGTTCGGCAGTAACAAAGATAGTTTCATTCGTTTGAGGCATTGCACACTCTTATTTTAGTTAATTATCGGTTTGCCATTAATATAATTAACCCCTAATAATTGATAAACTCACCTTTTGTTTATTATTTATCAACCAAGAGTGTTCAATGGATAAGTTAACCAGCATGAAAGTCTTCGTCTATGTGGTGGAACAAGGTAGCTTTCGCAGCGCCGCAAACCACTTCAACCTGTCGGCGACCATGATAAGCAAACATGTCCATTCCTTAGAAGCCAGTTTGAAGTCTCAGCTGATCCACCGCACCACGCGTAAGCAATCGTTAACCGATTCAGGACAACTTTACTATCGTGAGTGTAAGCGAATTCTCGAAGACATCAGCAATGCAGAGAACCTGATTCAAACCTTGGAAAATCAACCACAAGGCACGGTAAAAATAAACTGCCCTGTCACCTATGGAAACAAGGTACTCGCCCCTATCGTAGCTAAGTTTCTCGCGCATCACCCAACCATTAACGTTGAGCTGATGTTGAATAATGACCTTGTTGATCCTTATTCATCTGACATTGACCTGATTGTGCGAATTGGTGACCTATCCGATTCAAGCTTGGTCGCAAGGTATTTAGGGGATTATGAGATGTGTTACTGCGCGGCGCCCGCTTACCTAAACCAACATGCTGAAATCAGAGTATTGGAAGACTTGGCGCAGCACCCATCGCTTGGATTCAGTTACAGCAGCCAAGCTCCTCACGCCACACCGAATAAAGAACGTGTGCGCTTGATGTCGAATAATGGTGATGTGTTGCGGTATGCCGCCCTGCAGGGTGTGGGCGTGTTGTTGCAACCGACTATCTTAGTCGCAGAAGAGATTGATCGTGGAGCGCTGTTGGAAATCCTACCCGGCATGGCGCCGTTACCAAAGCCGATTCACTTGCTCTACAAAACCAAGCAACTGTCGTTGAAGAACAGAACCTTTGTCGAGTTCTTGTTAGCTGCGTTTGCTGAGTAACTAAGCGCTTTCTAAACAACAAAGACCGCTAGACTGTTTGCCATTGGCTCATCAAGCGCTTGCCAAGATCAGAGGGCGTGGTGTTATGGACGATCATCTCATCACATTGGTTGAACACCATGAAGTGTTTTAGTTCATCGCATAAAGCATGAACCAACAACTCATGGTTTTTAATTCGCTCTTCCACAACCAAGTTACGGATATTGAGCAAACCACTCTTCCTGTCGACCTTGCAATCCATTCGTGCCACCAGCTCACCTTGCCACAGAATCGGTAAGCTAAAATAACCAAACTGACGCTTGGCCTCTGGAACATAGCATTCTAGGAGGTAATCAAAGTTGAACAATGATTGCATTCGCTTTCGTTGAATCAGCAGGTTATCAAACGGAGACAGTATCTTAAGCTTGGTTCTGGAAAGAGGTTGATTCAGCAGTTCAAAAGCACCTGGCAGGACATAGTAATCAGAGCCTTGAATATCTACTTTCAGAACCTGCTTATCTTCAAGCATCTGTTGGAGTGCTATCTGAATCAAAGGCTTTGTGTTCTTGAGTAGGTAGCTCATTTCCGACGCTATTCCAACTCCGTTAGCCTCTAAATAACGTGTTATCAGATGCTCGATGTACTCTTGTTCTGTCGGCTCAGAGGTATCAATTCCGCTCGGTAAAACTCGCTCGGTTAGGTCATACACCTTATGAAAGTTAACTCGGCTTGGCACCATTAAGTCGCCTTGCATGAACAATGTTTCTAATGCTTGCTTGGCCGGTTTACCGCCCCAACCGCCGGGGTTTGGCCTATCCCCTTCAAAATCTTTCGCCATCAACGGCCCTTCATTCTCAATACGTTTGAGAACATGAGCCATCAGTGCGTCATTCTTTTTATACCAATGCTTGAGCTTACCGCTCGCAAAGCCATTCTTGCGGTGTAGGCTGAATCGGAAGTCACGCATGGGTAAATACGCGGCGGCATGCGACCAATACTCAAATACTTCTCGACGCTCTAACAGCTTATCAAGATGGTTCAGTTGGTAATCTTGATTGCGATTCCAAAGCGTGTGGTGGTGAGCTCGCTGAATCACAGAGATGGTATCAATTTGCACATAGCCAAGGTTTTCAATCGCAGACAACGTGTTCGCCAAAGCGCCCCCATTGCGTTGCTTTTTAGGTGGCAACTTCTTAGGCGGCAGCTTTTGCGAAAGCAATACCAGTTTTTGCGCTTGAGCGAGTGACAGTGATTCCATGAAATTCAGACTCTAATTGATAGCAATGATCCGTTTATGATTCAGCAATAAGCTCTTGAAGAATCTGCTTGTAGGTTTCTATCGTCTGCGCGCCCGTTACTGCACTCTTACGGTTGAACACCACAGTAGGAACCGCAGAGATCCCCATGCGTTGCCATTCAAACTCTTGCGCTTCAATTTGCTTCAAGTTGTCGGTGTTCTTTAGACGCTTCAGTGCCTTCGTTGAGTCTAAGCCAACCGCTTCAAGCTCTTGTGCAATGACTTCAAGATCGGACAGGTCTTTTTGCTCTGTGAAGTGAGCAGCAAAGAAGCGTAGCTTTAACTCAGTCTGTTTGCCGTGCGCTAGTGCAAAATCGAGAAGTACATGTAGATGACGTGAATTGACCATTCTCATACTGTCATAGAAATTGAAATCGAAACCAACCGCTTGGCCGCGAGCCGAAAGCTGTTCTCGTGAACGTTGGCTCTCTTCTGCGCTAGAACCGTATTTTCTCATGATATGGGCACGCAGGTTTTCGCCCTCTTGCGGCATGTCAGGGTTAAGCTCAAACGGCTGCCATTCAAGTTCAATCTGGTCTTCTAAACCAAGTTCCGCAACGGCTAGCTCTAAGTTTTTGTAACCGACTACGCACCACGGGCACATTACGTCAGAAATAATATCAAGTTGAAGTTTCTTGCTCATAATCATTCCAAATATCGTTACTAAGGCGTATCCAATTCAAAGTGAATACCCATCTTTCTGGTTAGACTACAACAAGCTGAACACTCGTTCAAATTTAACTCAATACAACAGCAGCCAACAAAAAAGCCAACTCATTTTCACGAGTTGGCTTTGATAAAAATCGAATCTAGCTTAAGAGCGTTACGCTAGCAACTTCTCAAGTACTTGGAACACACCCGCGTCAACGTTACTTGGCGCGCCAAAACGCGCGATCTCTTTTAACTTTGGATGCGCGTTTTCCATCGCGTAAGAGTGGTAGCTCTCTTTAAGCATTTCCAAGTCATTTAGGTAATCACCAAAGCTCATGGTCTGCTCGTAAGTGAAACCTAATGTGTTCTGTAGATGTTTAATCGCCGCACCTTTTGACGCTTCAGCGTTCATCACATCTAACCAAATTTTTGCGCTTACAACCACTTGGTAGTTCTCACCGAATTTGGCATCAATAGTTGGGTTCACTTTCTCTTGTGAACCGTCGAAGTGACAGATAGCCACCTTGATGAAATCGTCTTCTACCGCCAGTAAGTCTTCTACTTGCTCACGGCGATGGTAGTACTTAGAGATCTCCGCCAGAGCACGCTCATCTTTGGTTTCGATGTATGCCGATTTCTTACCGCATAGCACCACATGCGCGCCTTCAATAGCTCGAGCTTCTTTAATGATCTCTTTAATGGCATCGGTATCAAGCAAGCAGCTGTAAAGTTCTTGGCCTTTGTGCATCACTAATGTGCCGTTTTCAGCAATAAACATCATGCGATCTTTAAGCGGGGAAAATGTTTCTAGCAAGCTGTAATACTGGCGGCCAGACGCGGCAGCAAAAATAATATCTTGCGCTTCTAAGCGCTCATAAAGATTGAAAAACTCTGGGTCGAGCTTTCCATGCTCATCGAGTAAGGTGCCATCCATATCAGTCGCGATAAATTTGATGTTTTGTTGGGGCATGTCGGGCGTACCTATTATTGGATTATGATCATTCGTTATCTTGAGTAACGGTTCTGGGTTCGATTATATCGCTAGAGTCGCTGGTGAATACAATGCTTATTTTACCGCCTGTCAGTCACTGTTTCACATCTTTCCAAGGCAAACGCTAACAGAAGCGCATTCCAGTTTGAAGGGTTAAGTCCTACATACAAGATGTGCGTTAGATCACACTCCACTATATTCTTTCCTGTCTCTCCATCACTTTATTCCGACCACAGTCATTATGATTTTAGCTATTATTACGACCTTGCTTTGCATCGTTACCGTCAAGTTTCTAATCACACTTGCGAACTTAGAGCGCCATCGTATTCACATTGAACCTAAAATATCGTTCAAAAGAACTGAGTGGCCGACTGTTTCCGTCATTATTCCTGCGCGAAATGAAGAAGACAATATTGAAATCAGCCTTGGCTCTCTATTGAAGCAGAGCTACCCAAAAGACAAGTTTGAAGTCATTGTTGTTGATGACTTTTCTACTGACTCAACCCGTGCAAAAGTAGAAGCATTGATCAGTAAGTTCGACGTTAACGCGCGCTGTATTTCAGGTAGAACGTTACCGACCGGATGGCTTGGTAAGAGCAATGCATGTATGGCTGGCGCACTCAACGCGAGCGGTGAATATGTGTATTTCATTGATGCAGATACCGATTCAGCACCCGCGATGCTACAGAGCGTTATCGACTTTGCTATCCAACAAAAAACTGATCTCTTATCGTTTAATCCAAAACAAACTTTTGCGTCTGTGGCAGAAAAAGCGACCTTGCCGGGCATCTTTCTATCGATCGCATCTTATATGAACTTTAAAAACTCGAACGACATGACTAAGGAAGAAGCGATTGCTAACGGTCAGGCGATGTTGTTTACCCGAAAATCCTACGACGCAGTCGGTGGACACGCCGCAGTAGCAAACGCGATATCGGAAGACATCGCCTTTGCAAAAGTCATGAAGGTCAATGGATTTAAGATTTTCTGGGCATTTGCAGACAAACTAATGAGTACGCACATGTATTCAGACTTCAACTCAATCTGGGCTGGCTTTTCCAAAAACATGAATCTTATTGTGAATTGTCAATCGCAAGCACAAGCTTTAAAAGTCTTCATCAAAGCCAACATCATCGCATGGGCGGGACCGCTTTTGATGCTGGTATCGGCGAACGCCTTCATCAGTGACATGTCTGCCATTCATGCTTATTCGCTCATTGTCAGCTCTGTGATGCTCTTGGTGTCGATCGTCACCTACTTCATTTTGGTTAAGGAACTGTTTGTTCCCGCAAAATTTGCGTTAACCGTACCCTTCGGTATTTGTGTTCAAAGCCTACTCGTGCTGAACAGTTACCGCTTATCTAAAACCAATAAAATCAGCTGGAAAGGGCGCTCATTAACATGATGAATAAGATTATTACTTTGCTTCTTCTTGCTTGTTCAGTTTCGGTGTTTGCATCAGACACCGATGGCTGGTCACTGGCACGCGATAAAAAAGGCATCGAGGTTTATAACCGTAAAATTGAAGGCAGTCACTTTAAAGAATTTCGAGCAGAAGGCGACATCAACGCGTCCCTCACTTCTATTATCGCACTCTTTATCGATACCTCTGTTGGCACGCAATGGGTAGAAAACATCGATGACATGGAAGAAATAGAGCATTTTAGTGCGGCGCACACGATCACCAAAACCTATACCAAGGCACCTTGGCCAGTTGCCGATCGTGAAGCTATCGTAGAGAACGTCATCACTCAAGATCCAGAGACGATGGTTGTCACCATTGATCAGCATGGTAGGCCTGATTACCTGCCAAACAATAATAAAAAAATCATCAGAGTGGCTGAATTAGAGGCGAGTTGGATCCTGACACCAATCGACGAAAACACCACCCATATCTCTTATCGAGTATTGAGTGATCCAGGTGGCGATATTCCGTATTGGCTCATTAACATGGTGGCCGTTTCTCAGCCTTACAACACGCTTCGCGGGTTATCTAAGATGTTGGATTCTGGTGAGTACACCGATCGGCGCCTTGATTTCATCGAGAACTACACGTCACTTTAACAATGCAATGAATACTCTAGAGGTCTATATTGTGAAATTTCCATTCTCTCCAATCGCAGCGATATTGCTTGTAGCATCAAGTTCAGTATTTGCTAATCAAATCATTGTCGATACTAAAGGTGTTGATGAAACACAGTATCACGCCGATCTGTATGAATGTGAGCAATACGCTCAACAAGTGAAGCCTGAAGAGGTCGATTCTCTTGGCAGCGATATTGTCGGTTCAACCGCTAAGGGTGCAGCGCTGGGTGCGGTTGGTGGAGCCGTCTCTGGCGGGAGTGGTCATGATGGTGCAAAAATTGGTGCTGGCATCGGTATTATCAGCGGCGCTTTAAAGCACGGTGCTCAAAAAAGACAATCCGCCGAGCTATCTGAGCAGCAGAAGTTTCAAGTGAATCGTAACTGTATGATCAACCGAGGCTATACCGTTCTTAACTAGCGGATAACCGAGCAAAATGGCGTTTAATCGATGTTCACGCCATTTTGCGTAGCTGAGTCAAAGCAGAGTTCAACCATAGTCCCTGAATCGCCACCTTAAAGTTCGTTCAAATAGACAGTGAGCATTGACCCCTATTTAAAATAGGCTTATCATTAATCGTCTTTTAACGATTAATGAAAGTGAGACGTCAATATGAACTCAACTTGCTCGACATCTGGTGGCTGTTCTCTGCCCATCGAACACGGTGATGCTAAAGCAGAAAAGCAAATGGCCGCACTGGCGAAAGCACTCGCTCACCCAGCAAGAATACGTATATTGAGTATCCTTTCCACGTTAGAAAAATCGGGCGGCTGCTTGAACAGTGATCTGGTGAGTGAATTGGGTTTAGCTCAATCAACGGTATCAGAGCACTTAAGAATATTAAAAGCCTCAGGTTTTATTACGGCTGAGTCGATTCCGCCGAAGATGTGTTACCGCATCGACCGCGACAATATTCAACGCTTCGAATCGATATTTAACAGCATTTTAAAATAGAAGTTCACGCTTGAATGATCGGCTTTGATAGCCTTTACTTTTAAGCGTGTTTTTTTGCCACAACCAATCGTTTTTCGACGATTTACGATATCAACTAAGAGAGATTATCATGAAACCAAAGTTAGGTTTTCTAGATCGCTACTTAACACTGTGGATTTTTATTGCCATGGGCCTTGGTGTACTACTCGGCACCCTATTCCCACAGATCGAACAGTGGAACGATTCAATGTCTGTTGGCACCACTAACATTCCGCTTGCGATTGGCCTTATCTTAATGATGTACCCACCTCTGGCTAAGGTTAACTACAACCTGCTAGGCACTGTGGTAAAAGATAAGAAAGCCATTAAGCTCTCTTTGATCATGAACTGGATCGTTGGTCCAATTCTGATGTTTGTATTGGCACTAACTTTCTTGGGAGACCACCCAGGTTACATGGTTGGGGTGATTCTGATTGGTCTTGCTCGTTGTGTGGCGATGGTTCTGGTTTGGAACGACATCGGCGGCGGTAACAAAGAGTACGGCGCGGCATTGGTTGCTCTAAACAGTGCATTCCAAGTGGTGAGCTACAGCTTTATGGCGTGGTTGTTCATCAGCGTTCTTCCACCAGTATTTGGTTACGAAGGCATGTTGGTTGATATCTCGATGATCGACATTGCACACAGTGTACTTATCTACCTAGGTATCCCATTCCTAGCGGGCTTCCTAAGCCGTAAGATCCTTGTGTCGATGAAAGGCGAGCAGTGGTACAACGACGTATTTATTCCACGCATCTCTCCAATCACACTGATTGCACTACTGGCGACTATCGTTCTGATGTTCAGCCTGAAAGGTGAAATGATTGTTGAACTGCCAATGGACGTTCTATTAATTGCGGTTCCACTGACTATCTACTTCACTGCGATGTTCTTCATCAGTTTCTTCATCGGTAAAAAGATGGGCATCGAGTACGACAAGAACGCATCAATTGCATTTACAGCAACAGGTAACAACTTCGAGCTAGCGATTGCCGTGGCTATCTCAGTATTCGGTATCAACTCAGACCAAGCGTTTGCAGGCGTTATCGGTCCACTGATTGAAGTCCCTGTGCTGATTTACCTTGTGAACGTGGCGCTTAAGATGAAAGACAAGTACTACAACGGTCAGACGGTTAAACCTAGCGTATAGCATCTACGTCTACACCTAGAACTAGAACTAACAAAAAGCAGCATCACTTTGAACAGAAAGGCTCACACGTTAAACGGTGAGCCTTTTCTTTATTCAGTTTCGTCTAATAGGCCTTTCAATGCTTGTTCAAGCCAAAGTAATGCAGGACCTTTTGAGCGTGTTTTAGACAGAACAAGATCAACCGGAGGCGACCAAGTTTTATGGTCAAATGACACATTCACCTCTACCAAGCGCTGTTTAATAAGCTCTTCTTCAACAAGGTGTTTCGGTAAGTATGCCCAACCGATATCGCTACCAAGAATCATCTCTTTAATGACGATAAAGCTGTTTGACCACCATACCTTTCCGGCAATCAGCGGAAACTGATCCATCACCTTACCTTTGTCTCCCCTCAACATTAACTGACGATGCGGGAGTAAGTCAGAGAGTTTCGCCACACCTGTTTTTGCGAGCGCATGACTTGGATGACACACAGCAATAAACGGTAAGTGACCGATAAAGCAAGGCTCAGAACCGACATCAAAAGCCAAGTTAGTAAACATTAATCCAATGTCGGCCCTCTCTTCGATAATTAACGGATTGACCTCTGTCGTGGTACACGCAACCAGTTCCACTTCAGTCGCAGGGAATTGTTGACTGAACTGACTAAGGATCTTAGATAGATTCGGGACCAATAGTGAATCATCTAATGCAATTTTGATGAGCCCCTCTTCACCACTGCCCATCGCACTAACCGTCACATTCAGATCTTCAACCTGAAGCACGATCGCTTTCACCTGTTTAAATAACTGCTCGCCCGCTTTGGTTAGTGAAGGCTTTCGAGTCGAACGATCAAAAAGCTCAACATTAAAATCTATTTCAAGATTACTGATGCCTTGGCTCACCGCCGACTGCACCTTCCCCAAATGACGAGCACTGGCAGAAAATGACCCTAATTCAACGGCATACACAAACATTTTCAGTTGTTCAATGTTGTACATTCGGTGTCTCCCAAAACTTACTATCACTATATGTGATGCTAACTATCTTTATATTATCACTTAAGTAGATATTATTTAGCCAAGTCATTAGCCCATCGGCGGCTATTTAATCGTAAAGAGAGTTAGAAAAATGTCACATAAAGAACGCATGTTGCACATGGTGCTATTTGAATTGGTTGCTTTGGTTTTGATGGCAGGGCTTGCAACCTATATTACAGGAAACGGCGCAGGTGAAATGGCAGGCTTAGCGCTCGCAATATCATTGATAGCGATGGCTTGGAACTACGTTTACAACTATGGCTACGACAAAATTTACGGAGCAGACCGAAGCAAAAGAACCACGAAAACACGTATCCTGCACGGATTAGGTTTTGAGCTTGGCTTAATGACAGTGACGCTACCTGTCTTGATGTGGGTTCTACAACTCGACTTCCTAACCGTACTGATCATGGACATCGGCCTAGTTATTTTCTTCGTACTTTACGCGATTGCGTTCAACTGGGCGTATGACTCGGTTCGATATCAATTGGTTGCGAAAGGAAAAGTGGCAGCTCTGGTTTAGAGCGGTAAGTTCGTCTCGTATAACAAGAACATACACCCAAATGAAAACTGCCAAACTACAACATAGTTGGCAGTTTATTCATTTATGCATATAAGCTCATTTGTTAACTCCCTTGTTACATAGCAAAAACATCACACAGCCCTCCCTAATTAAGTCTAATAATCCGCCACTCACGAAGTAGCATCACAAATCCAAACATAAACTCCTCGTACCAGTTGCGCATTCATTTACATATAGGTAGTTTGAGCGGCTTCGCAACTTATCAATTCGAGCAATGACGTTCATGCGAGCATCTTTTTCGAGCAAAAGTGTTCGGATTAACATTTCAAGTGACTTTAATTAACAATTTTATGCTCAAACGCTCACTTTTGATGTTCGTTTATTTTCGAGTTCGCAAATATATGCACAATGCACGTGCTAGATAAGCAAAACTAAAAAGGACTCGAACATGACAACAAACAAACACCCTTCTTTATTTGGGCAATGCTTGGCTGAATTTATCGGTACAGGATTACTCATATTCTTTGGCGTTGGCTGTGTGGCCGCTCTGGTATTAACTGGTGCGACATTCGGACAATGGGAAATCAGCATCATCTGGGGCTTCGGTGTTGCGATTGCAATTTACTGTACTGCCGGCGTTTCAGGCGCACACATCAACCCAGCCGTAACGATTGCACTGGCCATGTTCCATGGCTTTGATAAAGCAAAAGTGGTGCCTTACATCATTTCGCAACTGCTTGGCGCTTTCTGCTCTGCAGCATTGGTTTACAGCCTGTACAGCAACCTATTTACTGACTACGAAATCGCACATAACTTCGTTCGTAGCAGCCAAGACGCACTATCAACTGCTGGTATCTTCTCGACTTACCCACATGCTTCACTTTCTTTCTTCGGCGCTTTTGCTGTGGAATTCGTGATTACTGCAGTGTTGATGTTTGCCATTTTAGCGTTAGGTGATGAGAACAATGGCGCATCTCGCGGCGCAATGAACCCTCTACTGATCGGTATTCTTATCGCGGTTATCGGTGGTTCTTTAGGTCCACTGACTGGCTTTGCAATGAACCCTGCTCGTGACTTCGGACCAAAACTTTTTGCTTACTTTGCAGGTTGGGATTTCGCACTAAGCGGTGCTCGTGATATTCCTTACTTCATCGTTCCAATTCTTGCTCCAATTGCTGGTGCGTGTTTTGGTGGTTGGTTGTACCCACGTGTTATCGGTGCTTACCTACCAGTTGAAGGCCAAGGCTGCACAATTCCAAACCAATGTGAAACAGAACAAGAAGCTGAACAAGCTCAAGCTTAATCACTAAGCGCCCCTACATTTACTAAAATATAAATAACAAAAGAAAAAGGATTCTTACCATGACCGAGCAAAAATACATTGTTGCCCTAGACCAAGGCACCACAAGCTCTCGCGCTGTAATCCTCGACCACGATGCAAACATCGTTAGTTCTTCTCAACGTGAATTTACTCAAATCTACCCGAAAGCGGGTTGGGTTGAGCATGATCCAATGGAAATCTGGGCAACGCAAAGCTCTACATTGGTTGAAGCGCTGGCTAAAGCAGGCATCCGCAGCGATGAGCTAGCGGGCATTGGTATCACTAACCAACGTGAAACCACCATTGTTTGGAACAAAGAGACAGGTAAGCCGGTTTATAACGCCATCGTATGGCAGTGTCGCCGTACAGCAGACATCTGTGAAGACCTTAAAGCGCGTGGCCTAGAAGACTACGTACGTGACAATACTGGCTTAGTCCTTGACCCGTATTTCTCAGGTACCAAAGTAAAATGGATTCTAGACAACGTTGAAGGCGCTCGCGAAGACGCTGAAGCTGGCAAACTACTGTTCGGTACGGTTGATACTTGGTTGGTTTGGAAGATGACTCAAGGACGTGTTCACGTTACGGATTACACTAACGCGTCACGTACTATGTTGTTCAACATCAACGACCTATGCTGGGATCAAAAGCTACTTGATGAAATGGGGATCCCGTCATCAATGATGCCAGAAGTGAAGCGTTCTTCTGAAGTTTACGGTCAAACGAACCTTGGTGGTAAAGGCGGTACTCGTATTCCAATCGCGGGTATTGCGGGTGACCAACAAGCTGCACTTTACGGTCAAATGTGTGTAGAAGCAGGCCAAGCTAAGAACACTTATGGTACTGGTTGTTTCCTTCTAATGAACACAGGCCAAGAGAAAGTCACATCGAAAAACGGCCTTCTAACCACACTGGCATGTGGCCCTAAAGGCGAACCTGCATACGCACTGGAAGGTGCAGTATTCATGGGCGGCGCATCAATCCAATGGCTACGTGATGAAATGAAACTACTGGCTGGCGCAGAAGACTCTGAGTACTTCGCAACCAAAGTAGATTCTTCAAACGGCGTTTACGTAGTCCCTGCATTTACTGGTTTAGGCGCACCATACTGGGATGCTTACGCTCGCGGTACGATTGTTGGCCTGACTCGTGGTGTTAACTCTAACCACATCATCCGTGCAACCTTGGAAGGTATTGCTTACCAAACGCGTGACGTACTAGACGCGATGCAAGCGGACTCTGGCATCAAGCTAGCAAACCTACGTGTTGATGGCGGCGCAGTAGCGAACAACTTCCTAATGCAATTCCAATCAGACGTGCTTGATACTGAGGTTCACCGTCCTGAAGTAACTGAAGTAACGGCTCTGGGTGCAGCATACCTTGCTGGTCTAGCAGTTGGTTTCTGGGACAGCATCGATGAGCTTCAAGACAAAGCAGTACTAGACCGTACGTTCTTGCCACACCACGATGAAGAAAAGCGTAACCGCCGTTACAAAGGTTGGAAGCGTGCTATCAAGTGTGCACAAGTTTGGTCTGAACTGCACGATGACGACGAAGAGTAAAATCGAGCGTTCGAATAATCACTCTCTTATCGATTGAATTGTTCGTTCCTCAGTAAACGAAACTAAAAAGAGCACTATTTTGTGCTCTTTTTTGCGTTTGGAGCCAATTTTTCATGTTTTGATCAACGTTTTTGCGGTTTGGACATAATTCCTTACTATCATTACTTCTCTCTCCTCATCAATTCGAGCACAATAGCGCGAGTTAATATTTTCGATTGTGACGCGCTAGAGCCCATAGCGTGCAGGGAGTGGTAAGTTAAGTGAAGCAGATACCAAGACACCAGCAGATTGTAGACCTGGTAAAAACACAAGGATATGTGAGCACCGAAGAGCTCGTAGAGAAGTTCGATGTTAGCCCACAAACCATCAGACGAGACCTCAATGAGCTGGCTGATAGCAACAAAATCCGTCGTTATCACGGTGGTGCAACCATTCCTCTTAGCTCAGAAAACACCTCTTACAACACGCGTAAAGCGCTTAACTTCAATGAAAAAGATGTGATTGCCGACGAGCTGGTTAAACACATTCCAGATGGTGCAACCTTGTTCGTTGATATCGGCACCACACCAGAATCCGTGGCACGCGCGCTGAACAAAAACCACAAACAACTCAGAGTCGTGACTAACAACATCAACGTTGCCAGTATCCTGCTACCAAACCCAGAGATAAAGGTTATCTTGGCAGGTGGCGAAGTGAGAAACCGTGATGGCGGTATCGTGGGTGAAGCAACACTCGATTTCGTGAAGCAGTTCCGCCTCGATTTCGGCATTCTAGGGATCAGCGGCATCGACTTTGACGGCTCACTGCTTGATTTTGACTACCATGAAGTTCGAGTGAAGCAAGCTATCATCGAAAACAGCCGCAGCATCTTCCTGGCAGTCGACCACAGTAAGTTTGGTCGTAACGCGATGGTTAAGCTCGGCAATATCTCTCAGGCCCACATGGTGTTTACTAATAAGCAGCCACCGGAAGAGATCCTGAACATCCTCAAGGATTCATCGATCCCATTGGAAGTGATCGAGACCGCGTCTCAACCACTAGCGTCGGACGAATAAAAAAACGCTCAGAAATCATGTTCATTAAAAGAGCCCATTATTGATAGATCACTTTATCGATAATGGGCTTTTTTGTTACTTGGAAAGTCGCACTTGAACATGATTAATATCACTTCTATGCTCGAATGAGAGTTATTTGGAACCTTCGCTGTCATAAGCGAAGGTTTTTTTATGCGCAAATCACATAAAACGCGCATAAACGAAAATAATAAATGACCGCAAACGAAAGTTCATATAGGATTCAATTATGTTCTAAAATGCTCGTTCGCTCAGAAAGAGGTCAAAACCATGAGTGCTCAACAAAATAATTCAAACAACAGTACATCTTCCACTTTAGACTTGATCGTGATTGGCGGCGGCATCAATGGTGCAGGCATCGCGGCAGATGCAGCAGGTCGTGGTCTAAACGTTGGCTTATACGAAGCAAATGATTTCGCGTCTGCGACGTCTTCTGCTAGCTCAAAGCTTATCCACGGTGGGCTACGCTACCTTGAACATTACGAATTTCGTTTGGTTTCGGAAGCACTCGCTGAACGTGAAGTCTTGTTAAGAAAAGCGCCTCACGTTGCTCAGCCAATGCGTTTCCGTTTACCTCATCGACCATTTTTACGCCCAGCTTGGATGATTCGCTGTGGCCTATTCCTTTACGATAACTTAGGTAAACGTACGACGCTTCCTGGAAGTAAAACGGTGAACTTGGCTCAATCAGGTTTGCTTAAACCAGAAATGAAAACAGGTTTCGAATACTCAGACTGCTGGGTAGATGATGCGCGTATGGTATTGCTGAACGTGTTGGCGGCGAAAGAAAACAACGCAGAAGTACGTAACTACTGCCGTGTTGAAAAAGCGCACCGCGAAGGTGGTATTTGGCATGTGACGATCCTTGATGTGATGACAAACCAACGCTTTGAACGCAAAGCAAAAGCGCTTGTTAACGCTGCTGGTCCTTGGGTTAAACAGTTCTTTGATGATGGATTAGAGCAGGCTTCGCCTCGTAATATTCGTCTGATCAAAGGCTCGCACATTGTTGTGCCACGCATTCATGACGAACCACAAGCGTACATTCTGCAAAACAAAGATAATCGCATTGTGTTCATGATCCCTTACCTAGATAAGTTCTCGATCATCGGTACTACCGATCTTGAATACAAAGGCGACCCACGCAACGTTGCAATTGATGATGTCGAAGTGGATTACTTGATTGATATTGTTAACCAACACTTTGTTAAACAGCTTGGTCGTGAAGATGTGGTTTGGACATACAGTGGCGTAAGACCACTTTGTGACGACGAATCAGATTCACCACAAGCGATCACTCGAGACTACACATTGGAATTGGACGCAGAGCTTGATCAAGCACCACTGCTTTCGATCTTCGGTGGCAAGTTGACCACTTATCGTAAGCTCGGCGAAGCGGCACTTAATAAGCTTGAGCCACACCTAACCAACATGGGCGCACCATGGACAGCGAACGACACGCTTCCAGGCGGTAACTTTAGTTGCAGCAGAGAGCAGCTTGCGAAGATGATCCACACGAAATACCCTTGGGCATCTGAAGCGTTATTACTTCGCTACGTGACTCAATTTGGTACTTACACATGGAAACTATTGGAAGGCGCAAATAGCGAAGCTGACCTTGGCATCCAGTTCTCAAGCGAAGCCCATGGCGTTTATCAAGTTGAAATCGATTACTTGATTAATGAAGAGATGGCGATGACTGACGAAGACATCTTGTGGCGCAGAACCAAACTTGGCTTATACATGAGCGAATCCGAGCAGCAAGCGGTGACGGATTACCTGAAAGAGAAACTACAAAGCAAGGTAGTGAGCTTTTCTCAAGTAGGCTAACCCCACCAGCCTAAGCATGGTTCAAGAACATACTTAACAACGAAGCTTAGCGTCCCCCGCGCTAAGCTTTTTTATTGCCTGCTATTCCGACCTAAGAACTCGATTGATCGTCTCCTTCGCACGGACTGAGGCTTTGTTCACTCCCCCATTTTCAACAAAAACTAAATAGTGTTTTATTAATCCGGTTGATTATCAACTTCATAAAAGGTTGCTATTCTTTACCTCAATGAAACGACACATTTAAAAACGCTCACCATGTCAGCGCTTTAATAAGGAATCTATTCCATGCAAAAAGTTATTCTGATCACAGGCTCTACCGATGGTATCGGCTTCGAAACGGCAAAAGTACTTGTTCAACAAGGTCACCACGTTTTATTGCATGGACGTAACCCAAGCAAACTTAAAGACGTTGAGCAGCAACTTATCGCTCTCTCTACGGAAGCGAAGATCCAAAGCTACGTGGCCGATCTGTCCATTCTGGCAGATGTTGATGCGCTGGCTGACGAGGTGATTGCCGAGCACGAGAAGATTGATGTACTGATCAACAACGCGGGTGTGTTCAATACTCCAAACCCAATCACCAAAGACGGTTTAGATGTTCGTTTTGCTGTGAACACAGTATCGCCGTATCACCTGACCAGACGCCTGTTGCCAGTATTGAATTCATCGAGCCGTGTGGTGAACTTATCGTCGGCAGCGCAAGCAGCAGTGAACATCGAAGCGCTAGAAGGTAAGAAACCAATGTCTGATGGTGACGCTTACGCACAAAGCAAGCTTGCGATCACTATGTGGACTCGTGAGATGGCAAAAGAGTTAGGCTCTACGGGGCCAATGGTGGTTGCTGTCAACCCAGCTTCGTTACTAGGCAGCAAGATGGTGAAAGACGCTTATGGCATTGCAGGCGGCGACCTAAGCATCGGTTCTGATATTCTGGTTCGCGCATCATTGTCTGATGAGTTCGCACAAGCAGGCGGTCAATACTTTGATAACGACAACAACACGTTTGCTAACCCGCACCCAGATGCGATTTACGGCGATAAGTCACAACAAGTTGTCGCTAAAATTGAAGAGATCATCAAAGCAACGCTTTCTTAATGACAGCTATGCTCAAGTGATTTTCTGATTCCAAGAAAAAGCCCTACGTGACTAACGCATAACTTAGTCACGTAGGGCTTTTTCGTTAAATCTATCTGATTCTACTTTTGTTCCCAATACGGTGGATTACCATAATATTCAGAGAAGTAGTCAATGAAAGCTCTCACCTTTGGTGCAAGTAACCTTGTGCTTGGGTACACAGCCCAAATTGCAGGCTCTGATGTTAATGGGTAATCTTCTAATATTTGAACCAGCTGACCGCTTTTCAGTTGTTCATAGGCACACCAATTCGATGTCACCGTGATCCCCATACCACCTGAGGCTGCGTCACGCAGTGCTTCCCCGTTATCTGCCCTGAACGACCCAGATGCCTTAATCGTCTTAGGCCCGCTTTCAGCATTGAAGGTCCAGTTTTCTAAACCAATTAAGCTAATACATTGATGATCGTTAAGATCTCGAGGTGTGGCTGGCTTACCATATTTGATTAAGTAATCAGGCGATGCACACACAATACGCTTGTCTGTCGCAAGTTTTCGGGCAATCAGAGTCGAGTCTTTCAGCTCCGAGATACGAATCGCGATATCAAAGCCACCCTCAACAACATCCACCATCGAATCTGATAGCCTGAGATCGACTTTTAACCCAGAGTAGCGCTCTAAGAATCCAGGTAAGGCAGGAACAAGATGCAAACGTCCAAAAGACGCAGATGCGGTAACTCGCAACGTTCCGGTTGGAGAATCACAACCCACACCGACCGCCGATTTGGCAGCATCCACGCTCGATAACACTTCTTCAGCATGAGGTAAGAATGCTTCCCCCTCTTCGGTTAAAGAGACCTTACGAGTGGTTCGGTGGACCAAGCGAACGCCTAAATTGTCTTCCAGTTTACTGATGTGCGAGCTTGCAACAGCAGGAGACAAACCAAGCTCTTGCCCAGCCATGCTGATGTTATGTGTGGAAGCTAAACGAACAAACAATTTGAGGTGTTCAATATTCATGAGATTACCAATAAAATCTTAAAAATCGTGTACCAGTAACCCTCATTATGCGTCATTAACATAACAATACAACGTATTAACTCAGTTGAATTGTGAAGAAGTGATTGAGCCAAAACGAAAAAAAACTCCCGAAGGAGTTTTTGTCTAAGTCTGTAATTCGCCATTTAGCTAGTCAGCAAAATTGCCAACTCACTAGCCAGTTAAACGAGCATGCAGTGAATCTTTAAGCTCAGAACGATCATGTTTCAATTGGTGCATCGAGCCGTCATCAATGGGTGAATCTTTCAGCTCTAGTT
Source organism: Vibrio sp. 10N.286.52.C3 (assembly GCF_041468865.1). Classification (NCBI taxonomy): domain Bacteria; kingdom Pseudomonadati; phylum Pseudomonadota; class Gammaproteobacteria; order Vibrionales; family Vibrionaceae; genus Vibrio; species Vibrio sp. 10N.286.52.C3. The sequence goes on from NZ_JBFRJM010000016.1 coordinate 160,699, forward strand.
TACGAATCTCTTTATCAAGGTTGTCGTATGTCTTCATATCTTCTGCAAAGCCATCGTCAGTTTTAGCAAGCTCAGCAATTTTGTCTTTCATTTCAGGAAATTCGTGAACAAGAGAGTGATTTTCACCTAGCATAGAAACCTCTTAAGTTGAGTAAAGTGATTGGTAGTACACATTCATTATTTACCTTAGCAAGGGACTCAAATAACAAATGAGATCCAGTACACAGCCTAGAATATAGACAGTTCAGATTCACAAATTTACAACATCCACCAAGAAAATGGCTTTGCTGATTTTGAATTGTCTCAGCAACGGAAGTAGGTTTATGGCGATTATCCCGCCTCGAAAACAATACTTTTTTCGATTTTTACTTAGCCTGCAAGTATCGTTTTTAACTAAACGCTACCAAGCAAACGTCTGAATAACACTGTCTTTAGCCATTGGGTTTGATGCTATCGCATGGTTCACCTTAGCCAAAAATTGCTCTCTTGAATCAAGCAGGAAACCTTTCTGAGTCACGATGTTATTACCATGGTCGCCCCAATAGAAAGTGTCGATGTTTAGATTCTCAAGCAGATACTTTTCTTCTTCTAAGATCTGAAGTTGCGTCGGCATAACGAACTTGCCATCTTTTACTTCTTGTTCCATCACGGTTCCTGGCTGAATCGCTAACGCCATTGGCGCTATCTGCTCGGGCTTCATGATATTCAGTAATCTTGTGGTCTCGACAATATGTTCACGTGATCGATCACGACCGCCAAGGCCGAAGATAAACGAAAGTAAGGTTTCAATGCCGGCTTCTTTGGCTAATTCCATGCCTTCGATCGCTTGTTCTGGTGTCATGCGCTTTTTGATGTTGTCGAGTACAACCGCATCGCCTGACTCCAACCCCGCATAAGCCATAGTGAGACCGGCACTTTTAAGCTCTTTAAGTTCGCTCAAGCTTTTACGACGGAAATCGTTCAAACCACTATAGAGCGATACTTTTCTGCTTTCTGGAAAGGTATGACGAAGCTTATCCAAAATCTTAAGGAGATAATCCGTGCGGGCGGCCATCACGTTGCCATCGATAAGGAAAATTGATTCAACATAAGGATAAATCAGGCGAGCTTCTTCGATATCTTTAAACACATCCTCAATATCACAAACCTTGAATCGTTTATCGCTGAACATATTACAGAACGTGCACGTGTTGATACTGCAACCTAAAGTGGTTTGAATCAGAATGCTCTTCGCCTCTGTCCATGGACGATATACTTTTCCCTCGTAATTCATATTGGTTTCTCCGGTCTATAAGCACGAGAGCGTGCTTTAATAAAACAGAGTTTATCAACACCAGTATTCATTGATAATTCGCGATATAGTCGAATCAGTTTTTAGATTTTGTATAAAATAAAAGCCTTGTGACAACACAAGGCTTTGTAGGGGTAACTCTCTACCGGAGCAGCTGAAAATGTGTTTCCACAAAAGAAGATTAGCTGCTGCACCCTTGGGTATGAACTCGATTCATGTCGTCACCGACTTGTGCTTCTTGAGACCCCGTCGATTGGCATCCTGCCACGAATAACAGCGTTACAGATAAGATAAGCCATTTCATAATAAATCCTCTTTCGGTCATGACTAAAGCATAGTGCTTAAAAGCGCGGATACCTCAGTCATTAACTAAAACCTTACCTACCGATAAGGCCTTGGTTAATGAACAAAGCATCGCTTCTTTAACTAACGACCTGCTTTTGTACAAAAAACTTTCACTTCAACGAATGAAAATCGTACAAGAGCGAAAATAGGACAGCTATGGAACTAAGAATAAGAACTAGAAGTCAGTCACTCGTCGCCAAACGTACAGCCGCTTCTGCATGAATGGCTGTGGTATCAAACAAGGGAACATCAGTGTGTTGCTGCTGAATCAGGAGGGCGATTTCAGTACAGCCCAGAATAACGGCTTCTGCACCTTGTTGGCCTAGCTTCTCAATGATTTGACGGTATACATCTCGAGATTCTTCTTTTACTTGGCCTCGACACAGCTCTTGATAAATGATGTTGTGGACTTTCTCTCGGTCACTCTCATCAGGAATCACCACATCGATACCGAATTTGTTAGTCAGACGGCCTTTATAGAAATCTTGTTCCATGGTGAAAGCGGTACCGAGTAATCCAACTTTCTTTACACCCTGTTCAAGCAACTTCTGCGCTGTGGTATCAGCGATGTGCAAGATAGGAATCGTGACCTTCTCTTCGATCTCAGGAACGATCTTATGCATGGTATTGGTACAGATCAGGATGAAGTCCGCTCCGGCTTTCTCTACCGATAAAGCCGCGTCCGATAAGATATCCGCCGTCTCAGCCCAGCGACCTTGATGTTGAAGCTTTTCTATCTCATCGAAGTTCACGCTGTACATACAAACCTTTGCAGAATTGAGCCCGCCGAGTGTGGCTTTAACGCCCTCGTTGATGGATTTGTAGTAGCTCACTGTCGACTCCCAACTCATACCGCCGAGCAAACCGATCGTTTTCATTTTGCTATTCCTTTAATTTCCGACTAACTCGATTAAACCGTCATGCATTGAAAATTTATAGTACGTTCTTGCTTAAAGCGAACCCATAACCCTTATTCCTTTCAAACGATTGCTTTCAAACCGTTCATTCCCAAAACCTCCGCTCACAAAAAAGGCTCGAATTTAAAATCCGAGCCTTTGAAGTTTTGACCAAGGGTATACTTGGCGTTAGTACACCTCACACCAATCTAATTTCATGTCGATCAGTGTCCAATCCTCTCTGGAATTCGCCTCATCTAGCGCTTTATCAAGCTTGCCAACGTGAGACTCACGATCGTACTGCCACTCGCGCTCAGCATCAGTGTGATGAACAATCATCGCCATTGAGTTGGGTTGGCTCGTAGCCCATTGCATCATCGCTTGGTCACCGTCTGAGTTGCCGACCGCTAGAATAGGTTTCTTGCCGATAATATGCTGAATGTTAGTGACCTTTCCGGCTTTGTCATCAATGGTCAAAATGGACGAGTCTTTAGTAACGGTTGGCTTACCATCGTTGTAGCTGTAGTTGTATTTAAGCGCGCTACCGATGATTTGCTCTGTAGGAATATTATAAGCTTGTGGAGCCCACGCTCTCATGAAATCAACGCCTCCGCCCGACACAATATAAGTCTTAAAGTCATGCTCTTGCAGGTAAGTCAGCATCTCTTTCATTGGCTGATAAGTAAGGTCTGTGTAGGCTTTGTTGAAGCGTTTATCTTTTGTTACCGTCAGCCATTGCTCAACGTCTTGCTGGTATTGCTCAACAGTCATACCAGAATGTGTCGCCATGATGATTTTCAATAGCCCTTCTTCACCGCTGCCCAGAACGCTCTCAATATCACCTTCGAGTACAAACTTAAACGGTGCTTCGGTTTTCCATTCAGGGTGATCAGGCGCCATCTCTTTTACACGATCTAGTGCAAAGGCTAATTGGAAGTAATAAGGCTTTTCCGACCAAAGCGTACCGTCGTTATCGAACACGGCAATGCGATCTTCAATTGCCACGAACGTATCAGACTCAGCTTTAGTGGCTTGCCCAACAAAGTCGACGATAGCGGATTTGCTCTCGCTGTCCTTCCAAGAAGGCAGCAAGTTGGGATCACAATCTTTAGCAAAAGATGAGAAAGAGAGACTGGATAAGATCGCGACAGATAAGAGGGTTATTTTCTTCATAGCAACTACCATGTTGTTGAATTAATTGTAGGGTTTAATTCAATTCATCCTAGTTGGTCTACTCTGATTTGCCACTTATGAACACTATAACCAATGCTCATGTTGGTATTAGATTAGTACCACAGCTAAGCTGGCTGAGGGTGCTCTGCGATGTATTTATCGAGAACTTAAAAGGAGACAAACAAAAAAGCAGAACTTCAATTCCTCAAAGTTCTGCTTTATCAATCCATGACTGCTTACACTCTGCGCTTTTTGAAAGCGTGCCAGCCAGCGCTGAGAATTGTTTTTACCACCACACCGAGTGCGCTTAGTTTTGGGTCGGCTTTCTTGCCAGAGGCAATGCGCCACATCTGATGTTCATACCAAACCAGCCCGACCATCGCCACCTTGTCTAATGCGGGTTTTCCTGTGGTTGGCACCGTTAGTGGCATGCCGTGGCTAGGGTTTTCAATTAACTTGTTAGGGAAATCAGGATCAACCGCCATTGTTCGCGCAATACCAATAAAATCGGTCGCCGAGGTGTTTAATGCTTCATTCATTGCTTGCGCGGTTCGAAAACCACCCGTGACCACCAGCGGTGTACTCACGAGTTTTCTCGCCTTAACCATGTAATCCATAAAATACGCTTCACGTTTTACTGTGCTGGACTTGATTGATTCAGCTTTGCTCTTTGAACCCATCATTGATGGACTTTCATAGGTGCCGCCAGAGATCTCAATCAGGTCGATACCGTTATCACTCAGTGTTTGCACAACCTGCATCGACTCTTCTTCAGTGAAGCCACCTTTCATGAAGTCGGCGCTGTTGAGCTTAATTCCGACAGGGAAATCTTCACCAACCTCTTTTCGAATCGCGCGATAAACCTCAAGCACGAAACGAAGTCTGTTTTCGAGTGACCCACCCCATTTGTCTTGGCGTTGATTGTGTCTCGAAGACAAAAACTGACTGACAAGATAACCATGAGCACCGTGAATCTGTACACCAGTAAAACCCGCTTGTTTTGCAAGCTTTGCACTCAGCGCGAATTTATCAATGATTGCGATTATTTCCTTCTCAGTCAGAGCTCGTGGCGTATTAAAGCCTTTTTCTAATCCACGCTCTAAAGAGATAGCCGAAGGAGCAACCGGGCTATCACATAAGAATTTAGAAATTTGCTTACCTGGGTGATTCAGCTGCATCCATATCTGCGAACCATTCTGTGTTCCGGCACTCGCCCACTCACGAAATACGCTTAAATCACTGTGCTCATCCAACACCACGTTTTTAGGTTCACCAAGCGCACCTCTATCGACCATCACGTTACCCGTCATGGATAGACCAATTCCTCCTTGAGCCCAACGCTGGTAAAGCGTGACTAAACCTTGCTTAGGGTTATGATGTTTATCACCTAGCTGTTCACTCATTGCCGATTTGAACAGGCGATTTTTGATCACTTGGCCATTAGGAAGAAAAAAAGGGTCGTTGAGGCAGATTGGATTCATGCGCGTGGTTACTTTCTTGGGTTTATACATTCAGTCCAGTATGCCCTATTTTATCCGACAGTTCTGAGCATTTAACGCCTATTTCGAAGCAAGTTTCACTCAATAATAAAATGCCAGCGGCATAGCAACTGACATTAATCGATTATAAATAGAATCTCAAAAACTGGGCTGACGCTGCTGAAATATGTCAACCAGAAAGGCTCGAACACCCTTTACGCTCATGGTAATTGTCGTTATTGTGATTCTCTACGCCATCATCACAAGGACTGTCTGAGAGTTATGAACAGCACGATTGAAACTATTCTGGGGCACCGCTCCATTCGTCAATATACAAATCAACCGATTGAAAAAGCACAACTTGATGTGATTATTCAGGCTGGTCTCGCGGCTTCATCATCGAGCTTACTGCAGGCTGTTTCTATCGTGAGAGTGACAGACAAAGAGAAGCGCAAACTGTTAGCTGAATACGCAGGTAACCAAGCTTACGTTGAGAATGCGGCTGAGTTTTTAGTGTTCTGTATCGACTATCAACGCCACGCTCAGATCAACCCTGAAGTGAAAACCGACTTTACTGAACTGACCCTGATTGGCGCTGTCGATTCTGGCATCATGGCGCAAAACTGCATGTTGGCTGCTGAGTCTCTAGGTTTAGGTGGCGTGTACATTGGCGGGCTGCGTAACAGCGCACAACAAGTCGATGAACTGTTAGAACTACCACAACATACCGCCGTGTTGTTTGGGATGTGCTTAGGTCATCCGGCACAGCAACCAGAGGTCAAGCCTCGCCTTCCAGCTCACGTGGTGATGCACGAAAACCAATACCAACCGCTGAGCCTAGATGACATTGCCAGCTACGATGATTCGATGCAAAGCTACTACGCAAGCCGTTCAAGCAACCAAAAACAGAGCAGTTGGTCACAGCAGATCACGCAAAAGCTGTCTGGCGAATCTCGCCCGCATATCCTGCCTTACTTGAACAGCAAGCAGCTGACCAAGCGTTAAGCCGTTAAGCCGTTAAGCCGTTAAGCCGTTAAGCCGTTAAGCCGTTAAGAGCTTGCAACAAACCACAGCAAACAGCAGTACAATCGAGTAGGAGGAGG